>JAEZYO010000247.1 GCA_023419055.1 Pseudomonadota bacterium
TCATATTGGCGACGTGGAGCGTGGGCTCGACTCGGACGAGCTGAAGGGCGCCCAGGCGAAAGCCGCCCGATTCACCTTGCTCGTGCCACGCGCGATACTGCGCTTCCGGCTCGGGCCACCGCTTCGAAATGGCGACGACGAAACCTTTGCCCCAGCCGCCGACGTCGTTGCAGATGTGGCAGATAATTCTCTGCCCGTCTCCAGGGGGAGCGGTGGCGTCGCCCTTGCGATAAGTGATGCTCGTCATGATTGCTCCGGCTCGAGCGGCCTCTTTCTGCAACGATTGAGCGCGGGTGGCGAGCGCTCGGTGGCGCGAGATCCTGTCGACGCACGCAAGTCTTCCGGATGATTCGAAAATTACCGCCGCTCAGGAGGTCTGCCTCGAGCCTGCACCGCGCGCCGGCTCGCTCGAGGTGACCGCTGCGGCGGTGTCGAAGCTTCGGTATAGTGCCGTGACTTCGTCGCCCCGGGCGAAGAGAAGGAGAGTCGACAGTGCGGCACAAGCATCCTGGATGTCCCCGCTCCCGTATGCTCGCAACGCGACGGCAGCTCGTTCATGGCGTCGGCGCGCTGATTGGTGGCTCCTTCGCTGGGTGCAGCAGCGACGCCGATCCGAGGATGAGCCTTTCCTCCGGAGGTGTTTCGGGTGCGGGCGCTGGGGGAGGGGGAGCGGGTTCGGGCGGAGTCGGCGGGAGTTCGGGGGCGAGCGGCCTGGGCGGCGCCGGACAGGGTGGCGCGGCCGGCTCCGGCCCGATGCGCAAGAACGCGGCGGATCGAGTGATGCTGGGAACGACCGGCATTGAGATATCCCGGCTGGCGATGGGCAGCGGCACCCACGGTTCGGGTGGCGCCTCCGATCAAACTCGCCTGGGCATGCCGACCTTTTCGAACCTGCTGACGCACGCGTACAGCCAGGGGATCACCTTCTTCGAAACCGCGGACGCGTACGGCGCGCACCCGCACCTGGCCGAAGCGATTCGGCAGGTTGGTCGACAGAACGTCACGATCCTCACCAAGACCGCGGCGGAGACGTCGGAGGGCGTGGAGGCCGATCTCGATCGATTCCGCAGGGAGCTCGGCATCGACACCATCGACATCGTCCTTCTCCACAACAAGACGAGCGCTACCTGGACCACCGAATGCGAGGGCGCGATGGAGGCGCTGGAGCGGGCCAAACAGAGCGGCGCCATCCGCGCCCACGGCGTCTCGTGCCATTCGCTCGCCGCGCTACAGCTCGCTGCGGCGACCCCGTGGGTGGACGTCGATCTGGCGCGCATCAATCCGATGGGTGTTCGCATGGATGCTGATCCGGCGACGGTCATCTCGGTGCTCACCAGCATGAAAGCCGCGGGTAAGGGCGTGCTCGGTATGAAGATCTTGGGCGAGGGCGAGCTCGCAAACCAGCTCGACATGGCGATTCAGCACGCCGTCCGGCTCGACTGCATCGACGGCTTCACCATCGGCTTCAAGAGTACGGCCGAGCTCGATCAGGTCGCGCAGCGGATCTCGGTGATGTAGCGGCTCAGGCGCCGCGAGCGCTCGGTCTATCGAGCTTCATGGCGTGCACGTACGGGCGGTCTGGGCGCGGACCGAGATCGCGGAAGCCGTGCTTCTCGTAGAAGCGGCGCGCGCGGACATTGGCTGGCGCGACCGAGAGGCGGGCGGTTCCGACGTGATGTCGGTCGAGGACGCCGACGAGATAAGCATGCAGAGCGCTGCCGATGCCGCGGCCACGCTCGTTCGGCGTCACGTAGAACAGGTTGACGAAGGCATCGTCGTGTTCCGGCCGTAGTCGCATCTCGAGCTGGCCGACGATCACTCCATCTTTCCAGACATGGACGTGACCGTCCGGGAACCGCGCGAGCGATGCCTCGAGTCCAGCGAAGTAGGCGGTGCGGCCGCCTACTTTCTCGAACTCCTCGCTCGACCCGTAGCTCTGGACGAAAGTGTCGCAGAGAAAACGAACGCAGAGCTCGAAGTGCCGTCCGAGATCGATGGGCTCGAACCGCACGATCGGTAGGGGCGAGGGCGTGGCGAGCTTCGACATCGCGACTCGAATGTTACTCTGCGACCTCGAGCTCGAGTCGTAGATCTTCTTGAGTGGCGAGCGATTGGCCTCGCACGGTGAGGAAGAGGAACGACGATGAGCAGAAAGATGATCGCGGCGCTTCAAGTATCCCTCGACGGTTTTACCCAGGGTTCGGACCGAGGAGGCGAGGAGTGGGTCGACTCGTGGGCGGACGCCATCGGGCTCGTTCCCGATGTCGACGCGTTCGTTCAAGGCGCGGGGATGTACCCGGGCTACGGCGAGTATTGGGCGGCGATTCACGCGGACCCTGGGCGCATTCCGCCCTTTCAGTCGCGGCCTCCGTACGAGCGCGAGATCGCATATGCGAAGCTTGCCGCGAAGACTCCCCACTATGTCGTTTCGAAGACCCTCGAGCGCGTTTCGTGGCCTCCGACGGCTAAAATGGTCAGAGACCTCGCTGAGCTTCGCGCCCTCAAGGACGAGCCTGGGAAAAACATTTACGTCGTGGGCGGTCCCACCCTCGTCACGAGCCTCCTGAACGCGGACATGCTGGACGAGCTTCGGCTCATCGTCCATCCGCTCCTCCTCGGGGGCGGTAGAGCCCTCTTCGAAGGAGTGAAGCAACGCCGAGCGCTTCGATTCCTTCGCACGGAACCCGCTGCGTCGGGGAGGGTCGTTCTCACCTACGGGACGTGACCGGCGACATACGGTGACGCCCAAGGTGCGAGAGTGTGGGGACAGAGCGAGTGAAACGACGCTCCGTGCCCCCGTAGATGAGCAAAGCGGGATCCGCTAAGAGTAGTTCGATGGACCGAACTACGCGTCAGAAGATCTGTCAGCTGGTTGCCGGCATCGTCATCACGGACGACATCCTCGACTCGAAGGAAGAGGCGTTCGTTGACCGCATGATCGCGAGCTTCGGCTTGAGCGACACGAACCGCGACGTCATTTTCCCTTTGGTGGACGCGAAGGAAGCTGCGGAGGAGATGCAGCGCTTGCCCAAGGACGCGCAGGACGAGGCCTTTCGGCTCTTGATCGAAGCCGCTGCGGTCGACGGCGAGATCGTTCCCGAGGAACGCGCTTACTTGAAGGCCGTCGCGGATGTGCTCGGCGTGAGCCAAGAGGACATCGAGCAGCGCCTGGCCAATCAGCTCGCGGCGGCGTCGTGAGCTGAAGACTCGCGCGTGGAGCCGCACACCGGAGCCGCACGACGCGGCTCCGCGCGGACGCAGTGGAACGTTGGCACAACGCTTGCGTCGATTCGATCAGTAGCCGATAAGGCGATCTGATGGACGCGATGCGGCCGCCGATCGCGCCGTCCTCTATCGGGGCGATCTCGTATCGTACGAGGCGAAGCGACGCACACACGGGAGGGCTCGGATCGATGGGGGAGCAGGCCAGGAAAGGGCAGCCGCGCACGCGCCGAGCCTTAACGTAGAGGGAGGCATGACTGAGCCGGCCTACGAGATCAGGGAGATCGTGGCCGCGGACGCGCAGACGACCGTGTACCGTGCGGTGCGGCGTTCCGACGGACGTGCCGTGGTGCTGAAGGCAGTCGAGCCGCGCGCGCAGGAGCCGCGACAATTCGAGCGCCTGCGGAACGAGCTCGCCGTCGCGAGGACTCTCGATCGAGCCAAGGTGGTTCGGCCGCTGTCCATCGACGCTTACGATGGGATGCCCGCGCTCGTTCGCGAGGACTTCACGGGGGTTCCGCTCGAGCGTTGCATGGGCCGCCCGCTCGCGGTGGGGAAGTTCCTGGATCTCGCGATTGCGATCGCGGGAGCGCTCGAACACGTGCACCAGGCCGGGCTGGTGCACAAGGACCTCACGCCGCGCAGCATCTTGGTTCATACGAGGACGGGTGAGGTTCGGCTCAGCGAGTTCGGGCTCGCGACGCGTATCCCGCGTCAGCCCTCGATCGCGCAAGCGCCCGAGCTCATCGAGGAGACGCTCCCGTACATGTCGCCGGAGCAGACGGGGCGGACCAACCGGACCGTCGATAGTAGGAGCGATCTTTACTCCCTGGGAGTTCTCTTCTTCCAGATGCTCACGGGCAAGCTCCCGTTCGAGGCGGCCGATCCACCGGGCTGGATCCACGCTCACGTCGCCCGCCCTCCACCGTCGCCGCACGATTTCTCCGAGGACGTTCCGCAGGTCGTCGCCGCGATCGTCGTGCGCTTGATGGCCAAGATGCCGGAGGCACGGTACCAGAGCGCCCGCGGGCTCCGGTACGATCTCGAGCGAGCGCGAGAAGCGATCGCCGCCGGACACCTCTCACCGTTCCCACTCGGAGAGGTCGACGTCTCCGATCGGCTCAAGATCCCGCAACACCTCTACGGTCGCGAGGCGGAGCTCGCCAAGCTGCGAGGAGTGCTGCGAGAGGTCACCGAGACGGGGCGTCCCGCTCTCGCGCTCGTGTCCGGATACTCGGGTATCGGTAAGTCTTCGTTGGTGCACGAGCTCCTCCGCTCCATCGAGCGCGCTCGCGGCACTTTTCTGTCCGGCAAGTTCGACATCCACCAGCGAAATATCCCGTACTCCACCATCGCAGGAGCCTTCCGCCGGGTCTTGCGAGAAGTGCTCGGAGGCAGTGAAGAGCGACTGAGCCAGTGGCGCGCGCGCCTTTCCGATCTGCTCGGCCCGAACGGGCGCCTGATAGCGGACATCATCCCGGAGACAGAGCTCATCCTGGGGCCGCTACCCCCGGTCACGCCGCTCCCTCCGCTCGAGGCCGAGGTGCGCTTCCGGCTCGTACTGCAGTCCTTCATCGCGTCGTTCGGGACGGCAGAGAGTCCGCTCGTGCTTTTCCTGGACGACTTGCAGTGGGCGGATCTGGCGAGCTTGAAGCTGCTCGAGCACCTGCTCACGGATCCTTCGACGCACCACATCTTGGTTCTCGGTGCGTTCCGCGACAATGAGATCGACGGCTCGCATCCACTCGTCCATACGTTCGAGCAGCTGCGACGAGCCAAGGTTCGGCTGGAAGAAATCGTACTTCGTCCCCTCGGGCTCGATCACACCGTGGCGCTCACCGCCGACTCGGTCAGGAGGTCGGCCCTAGAGGTTCGTGCGCTCGCTCAGCTGATCTACGACAAAACGGGCGGCAACCCATTCTTCGTCATTCAGTTCTTCAACGAGCTCTTGCGTGACGGACTGCTCAGGTTCGACGCGAGCGAATGGCGCTGGTGCTGGGACCTCGACCGCATCCGTCAGCGGGGCTACACCGACAACGTCGCCGAGCTGATGGTCGCGCGCCTGGCCCGATTGCCCGTCGAAACGCGGGAGCTCGTCCAGCTGGCGGCGTGCGTGGGGAACACGATCGACCCCAAGACCCTGGCGGCGATCGCGGGCGCGGACGAGCTCGAGGTGGAGCAGCGGCTCCTGCCCGCGTTCGAACAGGGTCTGCTGGTCCTCGGGCAACACAGCTATCGGTTCGCCCATGATCGGGTGCAGCAAGCGGCGTACTCGCTGGTGCCGGAGGCGGAACGACCGAAGATCCACCTGCGCGTCGGCCGGCTGCTGCTCGCCACGACGCCGAAGGAGAGCGTCGACGATCGACTGTTCGAGATCATCAATCAGCTGAATCACGGCACGGCGCTCATCACCGCTTGGGACGAGCGCCTGACGGTAGCGCGCCTCAACCTGACGGGCGGACGCAAGGCGCGCAACGCCGCTGCGCCCGTCGCGGCGGTGCAGTACCTGCGTACCGCCATCGAGCTGCTGGGCGACCAGGGCTGGGATGCCGCGTACGACGTCGCCCACCCGGCGCACCTCGTCAGAGCGGAGTGCGAGTTCTTGGTCGGGAACCTCGACGAGGCATTCCGCCTGCTGGACGCGGTCGAGCGGCGGGGCCAGAGCGTTCTGGATCGCGCGCCGGCTCGGAATCTGCGAAGTTGGTTTCTGACCAACCAGGGGAGGTTGATCGAGGCGACCGAGTGTAGCCTCGAGACGGCGCGTCTACTCGGGGTCGAGCTGCCCTCTCCGCACGACGCCGAGGCGGTGGACCGGGCCGTCGGCGAAGCGTTCGAGGCTTACCGCGCGGCGCTCGCGGGCCGCAGCGTGGAGTCGCTGGCCGAGCTCCCGCCTCTCGAGGGGGCGCGAGAGCGCGCCGTGCTCGACGTCATCTTCAAGGCGATCCCGGCGGCGTTTCAGTGGAACCCCGCGCTGATGCAGCTCTTGGTGTTGAAGGCGGTGCTGCTGGCCGTTCCGGACCACACGGCGCCCGCCTTCTTCTACGCGCAGTACGGGATCGTCCATTCCGTGATCACGGAGGACTACGACACGGCGTTCCGCTTCGGAGAGCTCGGCATTCGGCTCGCGGAGCGGCCCGCCGACAGCGCTCACGCCGGCGCGACGCACTTCATTCACGCCGTGTTCGTCTCGCACCTGAAGCGACACATTTCTCTCAGCCTGGAGCACCTGCAGATCGCTCTGCGCCTGGCGCGAGCCGCAGGCGATCTGGTTCATGCAAACTACTGCTACGGCCTCGGCGCGCCGCATCGCCTTTACGCCGGGGAGCCGCTCGGCACGCTCGCTCACGACATCGAGGACATGCAGCAGATCGTGCGCCGCGCGGATGACGTGATCAACGACGGGTTCTTGACCACGCTGCGCCAGGCGATCGCGGCGCTCCAGGGGCGTAGCGTGAGCCTCGCGCGTCTCGACGGGCCGGGCTTCAGTGAGGCAGAGTTCGAGGCGTCCGCGCTGCCGCCGGTGCGCGGCCTCTACGGCTCGATCAAGGCCATGGTTCGCTATATGGGCGGTGACTTCGACGGCGCGCTGGAAGCTACCGAGAACTTCACGCCGCTACCCCTCCTCTTCTACAACGTCTGGTACCACTTCTATCGGGGCCTCGCGCTGGCGCGCAGAGCGGCGGTCGCGCAGGGAGCCGAGCGAACACGTTGCGTCGAGCGCCTGTTCGAGGAGGTTCGCATCGTGAGCGGCCTGGCGGCTCATTGCCCCGCCAACCACGCGCACCGCGACAAGCTGCTGAGAGCGGAAATGAAGGCGCTCGAGGGCAAGACCCTCGATGCTCTTCACCTCTACGACGAAGCGGTGGACGAGGCGGGTGAGCACGGCTTCTTGCACGAGCAGGCGCTCGCCTACGAGCTCGCGTCTCGCGCCGCGCGGGCCGGAGGCCTAGATACTCTAGCGGAGGTGTACTTGAGCCAGGCGCGTTCCGCCTACCGCAGCTGGGGAGCGGAAGGAAAAGTCCGACAGCTCGAGGAGGGATCCCCGAGCGCGCGGCGGCACCTCCCTCGAACCGAGACCTTCGTCGCGTCACACGAGGCGCTCGACATGATCGCGGTGGTCAAGGCGTCGCAGGCGATCTCCGGCGAGCTCAGCTGGGAGCGCGTGACGCAGCGCCTGCTCGAGGTCGCGCTCGAGCACAGCGGAGCAAGCTACGGTTGTCTGCTGTTCGCGCGCGAGGGCGACTTGCTGGTCGCCGCGACCGCACGCGCCGAGGCGCGCGCGGTGGTCACGAGTCGAGTGGATCTGGTGCCCCTCGAGAAGATGCCCGTCGCGCCCGGATCGATCGCTCATTTCGCCTTGCGCAGCCGCACGCCGGTGATCGTCGACGATCCGGAGGTCGACGGCTGGTACTCGAACGATCCGTACATTCGCGAAAAGCGGCCGCGTTCGCTCTTGTGCCTGCCCATCCTGAGGCAAGTGGAGGTGAGCGCCGTGCTCTACCTGGAGAACGAGCTCGCCTCCGGCGCCTTCACGCACGAGCGGGTCACCGCGCTCGAGCTCATCGCGGCCCAGGCGGCGATCGCGATCGCCAACGCGGAGCTCTTCGAGAAGCTCGAGCGCGAGAACGCCGAGCGGCGGCGCGCCGAGGTCTTCCTGAAGGAGAGCCGTGGCCTGTTGCAGCAGGTCATCGACAACAGCACGGCGGTGATTTTCGTCAAGGACGAGGCGGGGCGCTTCTTGCTGACGAACCGCACGTTCGAAGACCTGTTTCACCTGCCTCGTGAGGACATCCTCGGCAAGACCGATCGGGAGCTCACCGGGGTAGAGAGCGCGGACACCTTCCGCTCCAACGACCAGCTCGCGCTCGAGGCGAACCGTCCGCTCGAATTCGAGGAGAAGATCAGGCTGCCGTCGGGCGTGCGCACCTACCTCGCCATCAAGTTCCCGCTGCACAACGCCGAAGGGCAACCCTACGCGGTCTGCGGGATCGGTACCGACATCACCGCGCGCAAGCTCTTCGAGGATCAGCTCAGGAGCAGCGTCTCGCTGCTGCAAGCCACGCTCGAGTCGACCGGGGACGCGATCCTGGTCGCCGACACGGAGGGGCGCGTCGTCCAGTTCAATCAGCGCTTCGTCGAGATCTGGGGCTTGCAGCCGTCCGCGTTGAGCGAGGAGCGCGAGCAGCGCGCCTCGCCGTTCGATTTCTCGAAGCTCCGCTTCCCGGAGGCGTTTCGCGCCGAGGAGGCTCGGCTCACGCAGAACCCTGGCGAGACGAGCTTCGGCGTCGTCGAGTTCGTCGACGGTCGCAGCTTCGAGTGTTACTCGCAGCCGCAACGGATGGACGGCCGTGTCGTCGGGCGGGTCTGGAGCTTCCGCGACGTCACGATGCGGACGCGCGCCGAACGCGAACGGGACGATCTGCTCTTCGGCGAGCGCCAAGCTCGCGCCGCGGCGGAGGAGGCGGTGCGGCTGCGCGACGAGTTCTTGTCCGTCGCGTCGCACGAGCTCCGGACCCCGCTCACCAGCATTCAGCTTGCGATCCACGGCCTCTCGAGGCGACTCGGGAGCGAAGCTTCACCGCAGATCCGGCGCAGCGTCGAGCTCGCGAACCGCCAGATCGGGCGCATGGGGAACCTCGTCGGTCTCTTGCTCGACGTCTCACGGATCCAGGCGGGGCGCCTCGAGCTCGACCTCCAGCCCGTCGACCTCGGTCAGGTCGTTCAGGAGACAGTAGTGCAGCTCACCGAGGACCTGCGCCGTTCGGGAAGCAAGCTCACGGTCGAGGCGCCGGCGCCAGTGGTCGGATACTGGGACGGCTCGCGCGTCGAGCAGGTCGTCATCAACCTTCTGACCAACGCTATCAAGTTCGGCGAAGGCAACCCGATCGAAGTAACCGTCGAGGCGCTCGGCGATACTGCGCGCCTCACGGTCACGGACCACGGGATCGGAATCCCTAAGGACGTCCAGCAGCGCGTGTTCGAGCGCTTCGGTCGAGGTGTGTCCGCGCGCCACTACGGAGGGCTCGGCCTCGGCCTCTACATCGTTCGTACCATCGTGGAAGCTCACGGCGGCCGCGTCTCCGTGACGAGCGCGGCGGGGCAGGGCGCGTCTTTCCGCGTGGAGCTTCCCCGCTCGGGGCTGCTCCGCGTGGTCACATCGGGGACCAAGCCCCCAAGCTAGAGGAGGTTCTCGGGATCATGCGCCGCTTCGTATGTGTCGTGGACGATGACGAGGATATTCGCGATGTCCTCTACGATGTTCTCACCTTCGAAGGCTATCCGGTGCTCGTGGCCTCGGACGGCGAGGAAGCACTCGAGCGACTTCGAGGCCAGGAAGACTCCTGCTGTTTGATTCTCCTGGATCTGATGATGCCTCGCATGAACGGTTGGGAGTTTCGGCGCAGGCAAGCGGAGGATCCTGCGCTCGGCTCGATCCCGGTGATGCTGCTCACGGGAGCGGGCGGAGCCGCCGTGGCAGCCGCCGATCTGAAAGCGGCCGGCGCGCTCGAGAAGCCCGTCGAGCTCGAGACCTTGCTCGAGGTCGTCGCTCGCTTCTACGGTCCTGCTCCGCTCGCCGAGCGGCCGCGCCCTTGAGAGGGGGATCAAAAGCCTGCGCTCAAGAAGCGAAGGTTCGACACGCGATCGCCGACCTCCCCGACGGGCACGGGAGTACCGATGGTGCCGTCGCCCAACTCGACGAGGCGCGCGCGGGTTGCCCCGAGCTCGTCTTCGATCACGTAGGCGAGGTAGCGCCCGTCCGGTGACCAGGCGAGAGAGGGGCTCACGAGCTCTCCGGCAGCCATCGCGTCGTTCGCCTTACGAGGCTCACCGGGCCGGCCGTCGACCAGAGGCACGAGGAAGAGCTCGGAGACGCCCGCTGTTTCTAGCTCGCCGATCAGCGCGATCCACGCGCCATTCGGGGAAAATGCGACGCTTGCCACCTTGGAAGACTCGCTCGGAAGGTCCTCGTTGAGGCGCGTCGCTTTACCCGGCTGGGTGATATCGACGAGGAAGGCGTCGCGCTTTCCTGCGTCGAGGGCGGAGGCGGTGTACGCCGCGTGCTTCGAGTTCGGCGCCCAGCGGAACGTGATCGCGCCAGAATCGTCGGGGATCGCTCCTCCGGTCACGACCGGTCCGTTCAGCTCGGTAGGCGTCGTGGGCTCGTCGGCGCTGATGTCCACGATGAAGAGACGGCTATCCGGGTCGGTGGAGTCGTCGCCTTGCGCGAACGCGACGTGCTTCTGGTCCGGCGAGAGGATGGGAAGGCCAACGTGGCGCGTGCCGTCGGTGACTGGTTTGATGACGGTCGTGCCGTCGTCGGCGAAGCTCGTCCGGTAAAGTCGCTTGTTGGGGCCCTCGACCTTACGGGTGGCGACGAGCGCTCCAGTCCCCTTGTTGTACCAGGTGCATTGGGTGTCGCCGGATTCGTCCGCCGCGAGCGGCGGATGCATCATCTCGGATCCGGTCGGTTGCGCCCCGTCGACCTTACGACTCATCATGCGGCCCGCGGACGCGCCCGTGCGCTCCCAGTAGGCGATGCGCTTGCCGTCTCGCGTGATCCAGGCATGCTCGGCGTTCCAGTCGCTGAGCGGTACCGGAGACGGGGGCGGAAGGAGGGTCGTGTCAGTGAGCAAGACCCGCGCGCCCGGTGAGCCGCCAGGCCCGCCCATGGGATCGCTCGTCAAGAATACGAGCTTGTTCCCACCCCAAAACTGGCTGTTCACCGAGCCGCCTGCGGGCACCGCCCCCGTTGCCTTGTGGGCCGCGCCCGGTGCGGGGCCACTCACGTCGACGACGAAGCCTTCCTTGTCGGCTTCGTCGGTCTCGGCTGCGAAGCCCAACCGCGAGCCGTCTGGCGACCAACTAAAATCTCGAGCGTTGTCCTTGGTACCTTGCGGAGGGCTGACGCGAAGGGCGCCCGATGGACTCGGGCCCGCAAAATTCACCACCCAACCCTGCCCCTCGAGAGGCTCGTTGTATCCGAACAGGATCTGCAAACCCCCGGGCTGCTCGTCACCCAGCCAGACCACCTCCTCACCGACGAGCGGGCGGCTGAGCACGAACGGTTCGGAGAGAGCGTTGGAACTCGCGGTCGCCACGTCGACCGCTTCCACCGACTCTTCGGTGGTGTAGACCAGCCAAGGCCTCGACTGCACCCGCAGCGGGAGGTTCCGGACCTCGAGGTCGAGCTCGTCTTCGAGCGAGAAGCCGACGCTGAATTGGCCTGCCGTGGTCGGGGTCCCCGAAAGCTTCGCCGTGTCACCGGCGTCCGTCAAAACGAGGCCCGGTGGCAACGAGCCGATTGAAACCCAGTCGATCGCTCCTTGGGCCCCCTGGACACTGAGCTCGACTTCGTAGGCTTCGCCGACGCGCGCCGCCGGCAGCTGTTCGGGGAGGACTAGCAAAGAAGGGGCCGGGGCCCCGCCGGTTCCCCCGTCAGGAGTTCCGTTGCCGCCGTTGCCGCCGGCATTCGAGCCGCCGTTGCTCTCGGTGCCCCCCGAACCGGACGAAGCGTCGCCGGCGATGCCGGCGCTTTCCAAGCGCGGCGGGTGGTTCGGATCGCCGTCCCCACAGGCCACGAAGAGGACGAGGCTGGAGAAGCCGCCCAGCAGGAAACGGCGCTGGAAAACGCCCTTCTCAGTCATGAAAGGCCGTATATCACGGCCGCTCACGGAAGATTCGTGACGCGCGCTCACTAGTGCCGTGCCGGGTCAGTATGAATCTCTCGGAGATCGCGGCTGACGTACCAACGAGGAACGTCCAACACGGCTCAGCATCGACGAGCGCGCTCGTCCCCTCGACTTCTTACGCAGGATCCCCACGTTGGGGGGACGAAGAGGAGGAGACATGGCGAAGATGCGAGCCGTTCAGGTTCCGAAGGCTGGAGCGGCCTTCGAGCTCGTGGACCGCGACATTCCGACGCCCGGGCACGGCGAAGTCAGGATCAAGGTGGAAGCGTGCGGGGTGTGCCACAGCGACGCGGCCACGAAGTTCGGCGCTTATCCCATCGATTATCCCCGAGTGCCCGGGCACGAGATCGCCGGAAGGATCGACGCGCTGGGCGCGAACGTCTCCCCCTGGAAGGAGGGGGACCGCGTGGGCGTCGGGTGGCACGGCGGTCACTGCTTCGTCTGCAGCTACTGCCGTAAGGGGCTATATCTGAACTGCGAGAAAGCGAAGATCACGGGCGTCACGCACGACGGAGGTTACGCGGAGTACCTCACCGTACCGGCGGAGTCCGTGGCGCGCCTACCCGAACGACTCGACGCCGTCGAGGCGAGCCCGCTCTTGTGTGCGGGAGTGACGACGTACAATTCACTGCGCAACGTCGGCGCTCGAGCTGGGGACACGGTCGCCGTACAAGGCATTGGCGGACTCGGGCACCTCGGGATCCAGTACGCGGCCAAGATGGGGTTTCGCACCGTGGCGCTCTCGCGGGGCAAGGACAAAGAAGAGCTCGCGCGGCAGCTCGGCGCTCACGAGTACGTCGACACGGCGGCGGGCACCGCGGCCGAAGGTCTGCAAAGGCTCGGCGGTGCCGACGTCGTGCTCTGCACCGCGCCGAATAGCGCCGCCATGGCCGACGCTCTCGCCGGACTCAAGCCGCGCGGCGTGCTCCTCGTCGTCGCTGCGCCACGAGATCCCATGTCGTTTTCGACCGCGTCGCTGCTCAGCGGCAAGCGCATCGCGGGGTGGCCGAGCGGCACTCCCATCGACTCCGAGGAGACCATGGCGTTCAGCGCGCTCGCGGGAGTGCGCCCTCGTACGGAGACGATGAAGCTCGAGCAAGCCGAGCAGGCGTTCGCGCGGGTGATGGAGAACAAGGCGCGCTTTCGCGTCGTCCTCACGCCGTGAGCGAGCGCCGGCACGGGCTCGGTTCGTCAGCGAGCAGGAAGCACGAGCTGCAGTCAAGTAGTCATCGAGTTTGATTCGCAAGCCGTCGAAGAGCGAAGCGTCGCTTCGATACCTGACGGACGATCAGCTGCAGCATCATGAAGCGCGGTCACCCGGAGGAGAGCGCGTCTTCGATGCCTTTTTCTATCGCTACTTCTCGAGCGAAGGCGCGGAACGTCGCTGATCGGTCAGTGTCCTCTTTGCGCCGCGAAGGATTGATGTAATCTCCTCCTCGCGGCTAGCGCGTAACGCCGCCCAGGGGACCACGCAATGACGTCTTCGCTACTACACGATGGGCCTGCGCTGATCGGTGATCTCGGATCGCGTGGAGAGCTAGAAATTCAGCCTCATTTGTTGGTCTTCGACACGCGCGCGGAGCGAGCGTCCGGGCTGGTTCAAGAGCTGAGGGCTGGGGGGGCGCGCCTGGACGTGACTATCTTCGACCTCGATCGCGAGTCGAAGCTGCTCGATCGCGATCGAATCGAAGTGGCGGCCGTCAATCTCGACGGCGCGGCGCCGGAAGGGCTCGTTTTCGCGGCCGAGCTCAGCGCGCAGGTTCCGTCGGCACAGTTCGTGTTCTGGTTCGATGGCGAAAAATCTTCGCCGGGTGAGGTAGCCGCCAGGAGCCTGGGCGTGCAGCGCATCGTCCCGCGCGCGCGGTTGGTAGAGTGGTTGGCGGTGGCGCTCGAACCCCTCGCGCGGATCGCTCGGGCAAAGCGTGAGCAAGCCGAGGCGGAAGCCGCTTTGCCGCAAATCCCCCGGCCTGAATCGGACCGCAGCTCGAAGCCGATGCCGCTGCCCGAGGCCGAGCGCAGCTTCCGCGAGTCTTATCTACGTGCGTTGCTCGCGCAGGCGACCAATGCGCGCATCGCAGCGCAGCAGGCAGGGGTGCCGTATACGACGCTCTGCTCCATGTTGAAGAAAATGGGCCTGGAAAAGGCGATGCGAACGAAGCTGCGATAGACTCGTTGCGCGAATGCGTTCGTCGTGAGTACGAGAATTCGTGTTCGCTGAGTACGAGTCTTCGAGTGTGTGAATAGCGGTTCATCCGCGATCTACGAGGGTTCGTAGCGCGGCGCTACGAACGGATCGGTTGTTCATCCCGACCGCGTGAGTGAGACTCATGCCGGCGGAAGAAACGATCAACTCGGAGGTCCGGTGAGGGCGGAGAACGTCGTTCGACAAAAGGCAGCCGTGCGGGACGTAGCCCCAAACGCGCCTTTTCTTCGTGGTCTCGTCACCGACGAGGCCTCGGGCGACGGGGTCTCGGGCGTTCTGGTGGAGCTCTGGGGCTTCATCGATCATGCGCCCCATTTCATCGCGACCACGATATCGGACGGGTCCGGGCGCTTCGCGTTCGAAGACCCGCCGCCCTCGAGCATCGACAGGACACACGGCTACGAACTTCGCATCTTGAGCTCGGATGGGCGGCTCCGACACAGCGAGCACCACCTGCTCTCGGATGAGCCTGGTTCCGAGCGCGTGCAGGTGCGGGTCCCCGCCGAGCCGGGGGTCGATCGCGAGCTCGACGAGGGCTCGACCGACCTTGCCGACGCCTCCGAGGACGAGGAGCTGCTCGGACAGTCGCCCGACCATGAGGACTACGAAGCGCTGACTCCCGTGCAGCGCGCTCTCGACCACGCGGGGCTACCGACCGCACCGGAAGAGCTCATCGACGTATCTGCCGAAGAACTGCGGCTAGCGCTCCGGAGCGCGGTCGAGGCCGGGGTTCTCGGCGCGGAGTTCTTGCCCGAAGTGGACGCTCGAGTCGAGGCGCTTTGCCGAGCGGCCGTCGAGTCCGTGCTCGAGGCCGCCCCGCACGAGCGGCCGGCAGGGCGTGGAGGCGTCATCGCTAGCCTGGACTTGCCTTCGGAAAACCTCCGCGAGGTTTTGGCCGCCTATCAGGCTCGCTCCCTGTCGGACGCGAGCGCGGAACTATGGGGCGAGTCCGAGTCCGATCTCGATGAAGCGATCGCCGCCGAGCTCGAGGCGTGCCTCGAGCTCACGGAAGTGGTCGGCGACGACCCTCCGTTGATCCGTCGCTTGCACCAGGCGCGACGTCACGGACTGTGGGAATCGATCGAAGATCTGACCGAGCTCGAGTTCGAGGATTGGTGCGAGCTCGTCGAGGATTGCCACCGCGAGGCTCTCGAAGCGGAAGGAGAGAGCTTCGAAGAGGACGACGCGAGCCAGGTGGAGACGCGGGCTGGCATGATCCTGGACCAGTTCGAAGAGGCCTTCCCGAGCCCCTACGTTCGGCGTGCCCTACTGAACGGCGAGGTCATCGGGCGCGGCGCGCAGGAGCTCCTGACCCGCGCACCCAGGCACGACTTCGCGACCGAATCCATCCGCGCGCGCATCTCCGAGGATGCCTCGCTCGTCGAGGGGCTCACGCCCGAAGAGCTCGATTCCGCGGTTTCACAGATCGAGGGCGTCGAGCGCCTGGTCCGCGTGACCCATCGCGCGGAAGAAGTCGCGACGTTGACTGCCGACGGCCTCGACTCTGCGCACGCGATAGCGTCGCTCGGCCGCGGATCCTTCATCGAGGCCTATGCCGAACGCCTGGGTGGACGCGCGCAGGCTGCTCGCGTCCACGCCCAGGCCCAAACCGTCGCCGCGGCCAATCAAGTGGTTGCCGTGGGGCTCTCGCAGGCGCGGCACCCCGCTCCCTTCGTGCTGGGCAACGCGGCGCCGGACACGTTGAGCAGCGTGCCACAGTTTCGGCAGCTATTCGCGGGAGACGCCCTGTGCGATTGCGAACATTGCGGTTCGGTCTACAGCCCTGCCGCGTACTTCGTCGACCTGTTGAGGTACCTCGGCGACGCCGAAAGGCTTGCGCGCGCGGTGGAAGGGCTCGGGGCCAGCAAGGGCAAGGTGTCCAAGCGGCTGCAGTACAAGCCGCTGGATCTGCTGCTCGCGCGCCGTCCGGACCTGGCCGACATCCCGCTGACCTGTGAGAACACGCTGACGCCGCTGCCCTACATCGATCTCGTGAACGAGATCTTGGAAGCGAAGGTCACCGGTCAAGCTTGGAATCCGGACACAGGGAAGACGCCCGCGGACGTGCTCCGGGCGATTCCCCAATCCACGAATCGCGCGGCCTACGACGTGCTCAAGGACGCGGTGTTCCCGCTCTCGATGCCGTACCACGAAGCGCTCGAGGCGTTTCGCGCGTACGTGGCGCACCTCGGCGTATCGCGGCTCACCTTGCTCAACACCTTCGCTCGAACGCAGCCGCCGCCGGAGGAGGTCGTGGCCGAATCCCTCGGGATGTCGCGTGAGGAGCTGAGTCTCATCGTGGAGCCCACGGTGGACCCCTGGCGGCATTGGGGCATCACTTCGGCGCTGAGCGAGCCGGAGCTCGTCCAGGCATTGACCCCGGCGCCGGCGTTCATGAAGGCGTCGGGGCTTTCTTTCGCCGACCTCGTCGCGCTTTGCTCGATGCGCTACCTGACGGACGAGAGCCGCGTCACGCTGGTGACCCCCGCGGTAGATTGCGATCCGACGCAGGTGCGGGTCGAGGGGTTGGGTCACGTCGTTCTCGAGCGCATGCTCAAGTTGATCCGGCTGCGGCGGCGCCTCTCGTGGTCCTACGCGGAGCTCGATCGCGTCCTCGTCGCGTTCGGCGCGACGGCGCTCGATCTCGCCACCCTGCAGAAGATCGTCGCCGTGCGAGAGCTGTCGGAGCGGCTGCGCCTCACGCCGTCGGAGCTCCTCGTCCTGTGGGCACCGCTCGACACGTTCGGGCGAGACAACGCATTTTCGCGCTTGTTGCAGACCCGCGTCGTCGCCTGGCAGGTAGGCACCGAGCAGTTTCGGCTCAGACCGGACCAACAGGAGCTGCTCACGACGGGCGAAGACCTCGGCGTCGTTGCCCCGGCTCTCTTGGCCGCGTTCCGGATCACCCACGAAGAGCTCACCGTAGCGATTCGCCTGAACACCCGCAGGGGGCAGCGCCCGCGCCTCGATCTGGCGGGTTTGTCGGCAGTCTATCGGGTGGTCGTGCTCGCTCGCGCCACGGGTCTCGCGCCACGACAGCTCGAAGGGCTGCTGCGGCTCGCACCCTCTGACGCCGATCCGTTCCTGCCGAAGGAGCCGGCCGGCGCGGTTCGGTTCGTCAATTTGGTTCGCGAAGTGCAAGCGTCGGCGTTTTCGCCGGACCAGCTCGTGTTTCTGTTCTTGCACGAGGCCGAGCCACGCTTCGATCCGACGCCGAAGCCGGCGCAGGTCGAGACGGTTCTTTCCGGAGTTCGTCGCGCGCTCGTGGACGCCTTCGTCGAGACCACGCATCCGACCGAGATCGCGGCGGACACCTTGCGCCAGAAGCTCGCGCTCTTGCTGGACGCTACGCTGCTCGACACCGCCGTGGAAGCGCTCGACCCGCGCTCGCGTCTTTCCGCGGCGCAGCGCCGAAACTTCTTCTCGCGACATCTGGCGCGAGTGTTCGCAGATCCTGCCGCGGCCGCGACTCGCTTGTTCGGTCCCGACGAGAGACCGAGTGCGACTTCGGAGCCGACCCCGGCCTCGCCGACCGAAGAGGCGAGTAGCAGTGAGCAGCGCGCCAAGGCGAACGCAGCCTTCGTGCTCGAATCTCTGTTGCCGTTCCTTCGGGCCAGGCAGCTCCGCGGCGCCATCATCCAGACGCTCAGCGACTCGATCGGGTTGAGCGGCGCCAGCACCGCGCGCTTGCTCGAGCAGGTTCTGCGCTCTCGGCGAGAGCGCGACAAGCCGCTGATCGTGGACTTTGCCGCGTTGCTCGGGACGGGTTTGACCGGCGCCTACTTCGACAACCCCGACCTCCAGGGTGAGCCCAAGCTTTCGCGGCTGGAACCCGAGGTCAGCTTCAGCTGGGCGGGCTCTCCTCCCGGCCCCGGTGTCCCCGGCGCGAACTTCAGCGCTCGATACACGGGGCGGATCCACCCGAAAGCGAAAGGCGAGCACACGTTCTACGTG
>JAEZYO010000281.1 GCA_023419055.1 Pseudomonadota bacterium
AGGAGCGAGCGCGCGTGTTCGACCGAGGTCGCGCCTCGGCGCGACGGCTCTCGACCCGCCTCGGACAGGGCCTTTGCCACGGTGTCCCCCGCGAGGCCGTCGTCGCACTCGCTGTCGACGACCGCGAAGAGAGGCGCCTCCGCGTCTGCCACGTACCGATCGTAGTTCAGAGCGTAGCGGCGGCCGGCCCTGCTCTCGACGAAAAGGAGCTCCGTCATCGCGGCGGCTCGCGACGGGAGCGCGTGGAAATTTGGCGGCGACATGGGGCGACCGTTGCGGTTCCACGCATCGTGAGCGCCGTGAGCGAGCCGTCACGGCGCGCGGCGCGAGGCTTCGTGGCTTCGAGCTCGGAGCGAGACCCTGCCATCGACCGATGGTTACACCTCGTGCCCCAGACCCAAATAACAAAAGGCCCGAGCTCGTGAGCCAGGGCCTTTCGGTGTCAGAGACTTCCGAGCGCTCCCGCGCTCACGTCATCAGGGGATGACCGGACAATCCGGCGTGGCCGGCGTGCAGTCGTACCGCTCGTACTCCACGAACTGGCCGTTTTCGACCTTCCAGTGGACGATGGGCGGGAACATGTCGCCCGCCGCGTCCCAGTCGATCGGATCGAACGCGCCCTGATAGTTGATCTTCTTGCCCTGCAGGATGAACTTCGCCGCCTTCTTGAAGTCCTTCACGGTGGGGCGGATGATCGTACCCTTCGGGTCGTTGATCTTGGTGAGGCCCTCGCGGATGTCCGCGGGGGTCACGAGATCGGCCCGACCGCCACGCTTGTGCTGCGCCACGAGCGTCGCGAGCATCAAGGTGACCGCCGAGTCGTACGCGCCGGATGACGTGAGCTCGGGCGGAGCGCCGAACTCGTCCTCGAATGCGCTGATGAACGCGTCGCCGCTCGGGCTGTCGTCCGCGGCGGCGACCGAGCTACCCTCGAGCCCGTTCGCGATCGAGCCCACCGACGCGAGGATGTAGTCCCGGCGGAAGGCGTTCACCGATTGCAGCGGGATGGTGTAGCCGGCTGCCCGATACTGCTCGACGACGGGCGTGACCGCGCCCGGGAGGGCAGCGACCAGCACCGTATCCGGCAAGCCGTCGTTCGTCGGGGGCACCGTGCTCTCGTTCAGCGAATCCGTCAGCTTCGGCAGATCGGCCCCGATGTTCGCGGGCGTCGTGTACGTGAAGCGCTCCCACGAGCTCGGGCCGGGGTGCAGCGCGGGTAGCGCGGCGATCAGCCCTTCGGCCGAGGAGGCGTGCCCGCCGTCGTTGTAGATGTCGATCTTGAACAGGCCATCGCCGTTCACGTCGCCGTTGTTGTTCTGCATGGCGATCCGCAACATCACGACGGCCTCGTAGCCGGCGTTGAAGAACACGCGGAACATCCAGTTGTCCGGGTCGCGGAAGCCGAGCTGGGTCAGCGGGTCGGGGTCGGTCGCCGTCGGGTTATTGAAGAAGCCTGACGAACACTGGAAGCACGTCATCGGCACCTTCCGGATGGTCGTTCCGGAGGTGTCGTAGTTCAGCCGGTTGACCTGAACCGAGTCACCGCTGCTGTCGCCCACGATCGCGTGGACCTTCTCCACGTTGATCATGTTGAGCGCAAGATCGCGCGCGATGGCCGGCGTGCTCTTCGTGTCGCCGAAAACGGGCACGAACTCCGGGTATTCGTTGTTGCCGGCCCCGTAGCTCAGCGCCTCGTTCATCTGGGCGAACGCGAGCTCGACCGCGTACGTGAAATGCGGGCTCGTGCTGGTGCCGGTCTGGTCGACCAGCGCGCCGATCTTGATCACCGTGGGTTCGTCGCAGTGACGGCTCGCTTCTTGGATGGCCCCTAGCTCGCTCTCACTCGACTCCGGGGAACCGGTGTCGACCGCCGAACAAGCCATGGCCGTGAGTAATAACGGAACGGTACCTATGAACCTCATCCTCGTTTGCTCCCTTGATGAAAAGTTTCTGACGATTCAAGGTCTCAAACGCGTGGCCTTTCGGTCAAGGATGTTTGCGTTATCTCTGCTGGATTCGTGCGTGCTGCGCGTACCTTGTGCTGATTTGAGTGACGAGCCCCTCATTAAAATACGATGACAAAACGCCTATGATCGACGCCTCAAATCGTGCCGAAACCAGCCGATTTCGAGACGTGCCAACTCCACTTGCTGGAGTGAATGTGCGCCGATCGCGCGCTCGGGGCGTGCGAGGCACACATCAGCGTCCATCGGCGCCGGCGCTGCCGTTCCCGTCCTCGTCGCTGTCGGTGATCGCCTCTCCGGCGTCGGCTCGCAGCGACGGTCTCTCGCCGGCGCGAAGGAGGGAAAGCTCCTTCGCGCCGACCCGAGTCGCGGAGGCGCGTTACTCAACGATGCTGCACAGCGGATCCTCTTCGGAGCACGCGTACGACTCCGACTCGACGAACTTCTGCTGCGCGACCGTCCAGTGCACGAGCACCGGGCTCGCGTCGCCGGCCGCGTCGTAGTTGGTCGCTCCGGACGCGCCCGAGTAGCGGATCGTGCCGCCTTCGGAGAGGATGCCGACGGCCTTCTCGAAATCGCCCGGGGTCGCGTAGATGAGCTCGCCCTCGGGGTCGGAGATCGCGCTCATGGACTCGCGCACGGCGTCGGCCGTGACGCTGCTCGGCTCCTCGAGGCCGGCCGAGGCGTGGAGCGCCGCGAGCATCAGCGCCATCGCCGAGTCGTAAGCGCCGCTGCAGCCCATCTCGGTCGGCTCACCCTGCTGCTCGAACGCGTCCTGGAACGTCCGGCCGGAGACGTCGTCCGCGACGAGCGGCGGGGAGTTCCCCTCCACGCCTTCGGCGGCGTCCTGGAGCGCGGTCAGCACGTGGTTCCGGCGGAACGCGGTGGTGGCGAACAGCGGAGGCTCGTACTCGGCCTCTCGGTAAGCCTTCACCGCCGCGGAGGAAGACAGCGAGAGCAGCGCGAGGAACACCGCGTCCGGATCGCCGTCGATCAGCTTCTCGAGGTCGTCGCCGAAGTCATAGGAGTTCACGTCGGCCTTGGGATCGAGGAAGACGACCTCGACCGTCGCCTCGCCGTCCGTCAGCTCGTCCGCGGACTCCTGAACCGCTTTGGCGGCCGACTGGCCGTAGGCGTCGTCGATGGCGTAGACGGCGATCCTCACGTCGCCGTCGCCGTTCAGGTCGCCGCCGTCCTGGTTCAGCAGGATCTGGGTCTGCACCACCGCCTCGTACTTGGCGTTGAAGAAGGTGCGGAAGAGCCAGTCGTCGCCGTCGCGCGCGGCCGCTTGCTTCACGGCGTCGGCGTCCTCGTAGTTCGGGTTGTTGAGCGACGCGGCAGAACAGAGGTAGCACGCGATCGGGACCTGATAGTCCGCCGTGCGCGCGTCGCCCTCCTCGTAGTTCAGCGTGTTCACGCTCAGGGTGTCGCCGCTGATGTCGGTGACGATCCCGACGACGCCCTCGTTGTTGATGAGCGAGGCCGCCATTTGCTTCGAGCGCGCACCGTCGCTCTGAGAGTCCTCGAACGCCACGTTGAAGCGCGTCTTGTTCCCGGCGGCCTCCAGCGCCTCGTTGATGTGCTGGCGAGCGAGGTCGACCGCGTTGCGGTAGAGCGGGCTCGCGCTCACGCCGGTCTCGTCCGTCAAGGCGCCGATGTGAATGGCGTTGGGCGATTCCGACGACGCCTCGTCGTCGCCGCAGCCGGTGGTGAGGGCCAAGAGCAGGCTCGTGACTAACGTGAAGCGCAAGTCTCTCATTTTCGATGTTCCCTTTCGTTGATGGACTGATTCCCGAAATCCTGGGCGCTCCCCCGCCCCGGGCGCCGCTGATCCCCCGCGGATGTGCGCTCAGAACGTCTGTCGGGCTTCGAGGTAGGTCTGACGGCCCGGCGCGGGCACGTCGAACCCACCGAAGCCAGCTTCGGAGTGGTGCTCATCGAAGATGTTGCGCGCCGACACGCTGAAGTAAGTGCGCGCGTCGCCGCCGAGCAGCTTGAGGCCGGTCGTGGTGAGCGTCGCGTCCACCGTCGCGTACTCGGGCAGCGCATAGCTCTCTCGGCCGTTGAGGATGACGTTGAACGCGGTCGCGCCGCGGGGCCCGACGTACCGCACGCGACCGTTCAGGTGCAGCGGCGTGGACGGGATGTCGAGATCGGCTCCCGCCGTGCCGGTGAACTCGGGGTAACCCACGAGGTAGTCCGCCTTCTCTTGCGGGCCGTCCGTCGCCTTGATGTAGGCCGCGCCGAAGAACGGGCGGAACGGGCCGAAGCTCAGGCGCAGCGTGCCTTCGAGCCCGAGGAAGGACTCGTTGCCGACGTTGCGTGCGACGTAGTCCGTGCCAGCGGTGCGGAAATCGATCTTGTCTTCGATGCTCTGCTGGAAGCCCGAGAGCTCGAGGATCGCGTAGTCCCAGAACACCGTGTAGGCGGTAAGCTCGATGCTGGTCAGCGTCTGCGGAGTGAGCTCGGGCACGCTCGAGCCGCTCGTGAGGTTGCCGATCACGTTGTTCGACACGCCGAAGCCCGGCTGGGCGAACAGGAGCACGCCGGTCGGGGACTGGAACGCGCGCCCCGCGATCGCCTTCGTGATGAACCAGTCTGCCCACTCGTAGACCACGCTGCCGCGGGCGCTGAACTGAGCCGGCGGGTCGAAGTCGTCGTAGGACGCGCCGTCCACGCGACCGTTGGCGGTCAGCTTGAGCCCGGGCAGGGACTCGACGGGCTGCGCGGTGAGCTGGAGGTAAGCGCCGAGATCGGTGAGCAGGCGCTGCTCCTCGGTGCCGCTCGGGATGACGTCGAACGTGGAGCCCGCGGGGCGGTTGCCCTCGGGGCTGTTCAACCTCACGGTATAGTAGAGGATGTCCTCGTAGTTGACGTCGGCGTCGACCCCGAGCATCGCGCTGAAGCGATCGCCGAGCGCGTAGGTGCCGGAGAGGCTCGTGTAGTAGGCGTGGTAGCCGAAGTTCCGCGTGAACGTGCGCGACAGGTTGCCCGTGAGCATCAAGCTGTCGTCGCGCATGGGCTCGCCCTGGCTCATGGAGAACACGAAGCGAGTCGAGAACTCGTCCGTCCAGTCGTTCTCGTGCCGGAGCGCGGCCCACATGTTGCGGAGCGAGTCCCTGCTGCGGTGCGTGAGCACCGAGTTCAGCTGGAACTCCGCCATCGCGTCCACTTGCTGCAGGCCCGCGTCGAGCGTGAACTCGCCGAACTTCTTCGTGGGCACCGAGATCTGCACGAACGCCGTCACCGGGCTCGAGATGTCGTCGTCGCTCTCGTCCGCGAAGAAGGCGCGGTAGCGGGTCGCGTTCGGGTCCTGCGCGGGGAACGTCTTCTGGATCGAGAGGCCGGAGCGATCGAAGCGCCCCACCGAGGCCGCGAGCAGGAGCCGCGCGTGCTCGCCGCCGTACATCGAGGCGGCGGACGCTCCGTACCCGGGCTGACCGTTGACCGTGTTGAGCATGCCGGTCGCTTCGGTGGCCGCGCCCTGCTCCGGCTTGCGCGTGACGACGTTGATGGTCGCGATGAAGGCGTCGGCGCCGTAGAGCGCCGAGAGCGGACCCTTGACGACCTCGATGCGATCGAGCGCCTCGATGGGCAGGTACTCGGGGCCGATGAAGGCGCGGAGGTCGGGGCGGAAGCTCACCGGCACGCCGTTGATCATCAGCTTGACCAGGCGAGTGCCGCCGCGCAGGCCGGGCGTGACGCCGCGCACGCTGACCGACTTCACCGAGCCGTCGTCGGTCACGTAAAGCCCAGGGATGCCCTCGAGCGCCTCGGCGACGGAGTGCCAGCCGTTGTCGCGCATGTCCTGGCGGGTGATGACGGTGACGTTACCCGCGGCAGTGACGAGCGCTTCACCGCTGCCGCCGCTCGCGGTCACGACGGAGACGGACAGCAGATCCTCGAGCGACATCTGCGCGAGATCCGCGGTGCTCGCGTCGTCGCTGCCGATCACGGTGTCATCTGCCGGGGTTGCCTCCTGCGCGTTCGCGCTGCTCACGTAAGCAAGGACGGCGAGCGAGGACGCCGCGAAGACACGCGAGCGAGCACGCCACCGTCGAGCACCCGCTGCCATTTCGGTCTGTCTCGTAGAGATTGAAAAAGGATCCATGGACGAGTCGTAGGACGCGATCACATTCGACGTTGGCCCTCGAGAAGGCCCGCACTCTCCTACTCGACCCCAATGTCTATGCCAGAGGTGCCTCCGAGTGAACGCAAATCAAACGGACAGACCCCCAAAGGTGAGAGCGTGTGCGGGATGTATACCCAAGCAGTAGGACGACGCTCGACCTCGTCCGAGCGCGTTCGGTTCCGATGACAGCGCTCTTCGGCGCTCGCCTCGAGACGACCCGAGGTCTGCTCTCCGCCTCGTTCGGTCTTGCCCGTAGAGCATGAAAGCCCTGTCATAAATGCTTCGAATTCAGCTGACGACGAGGCCTTCACGCTCGGCGGTGAGCGTTCTTCGGCGCGCGAACGCGACGAGCGGTCGTGCGCTCGACCGGGTAGCCGGTGGCGGTCGCCTCGCGCGCGTCATGCGGCCCTTTTTTCGTGGACTTGGAGTGGGCGAAGACTTCTAATCGGGCCTCGCAAAACTTTCTTCCGCGGCGGAGCAGGGCAGGTCGCGGGGTCTGGGGCTAGGCAATGTTCGAGAACCTAGAGGCGGGTAGCGAAACCATACTGGTCGTCGACGACAGCGACCTCGCTCGCGAGCGCATGACGAGCCTGCTCGAAGAAGAAGGCTTCAGGGTCATCGCGCTCTCGTCGCCGATCGGATCGACGCGAGCCATCCTCGAGCACGGCGTGCGCGCCGTCGTGATCGACGTCCTCATGCCTGGCATGCGCGGCGACCGTCTGGCGCTCTTGTTTCGGCGCAACCCGAGGCTCAAGGAGCTCGGAGTCGTGCTGGTTTCGGGCGAGAGCGCAGACGAGCTCCTGAGGCTTTCCATCGAGTCGGGCGCCGACGCCGTTGTTTCGAAAACGGATCTGAGCGATCTCGTGCCGGCCGTCCGGCGCGTGCTTCGACGAAAGGACTCGCAGAATCCGCGTAGAGGTCATGGCTGACGCGTAGAGGGCGGCTCGCTTCAAATGCGCCGCCCTCGCGTTCGCGTCGAGCGTGTTTCACTTTGTCTCGCTCGGCGGCCCTCGAGGCACGACATCAGTGCCCGGTGAGAACGCCTCCTCACATCACGACATCACGCTTTGGGATTGAGTAATTCGACGTCGGGAAGGCGGAGCCGAAGGGCGAGCTTGTCGCACTCGGCACTCGTTTCGTTCCACGATTTCCGGGGTAGACAGCCGCGCGTCCGCCGCTCAGAATCACGAGCTGACGTGACGGACGAGGTTCTGAACGACTTCATCGATGCCGAGGCGAGTGATCGCTCCGTCGACGTGAAGGAGTCTCGTGTGATGCGGGAGCTCCTCGTTTTCGAGTTCGGTCAAGATCGGTTCGCGGTGGACGCCTCCTGCGTCGAGGGTGTGGTCCCTTGGAAGGCGCCCGCGCGCATCCCTGGAGCCGACACTCGGGTGCGTGGAGTCATCCAGGATCGCGGGCGCATCGTGGTCCTCATGGCCCATCCAGCGGGGCTTCAGAAGCCGACCACGAGCGACGGCAAGCGGATCGTGATCTGCTCGACTCCGCGGGGCCACATCGGCCTGCCGGCCACGGCCACGAACTCGGTGGGGACCGTCGAGCTACTTGCAGTTCCGACGCCGCTCTCGATTCACGACAGTAAGTTGGGAGCGTTTACTTACCTAGACCCGATCGGCTACAGCGTGGGCCATTAGAAGTGGATAGCGATTCAGACAAAGGTGCAGGCACGGTTCTCGTGATCGACGACAGCGACGTCTCGCGGGGCGAGATGATGCGCTTGCTCTCCAATGCCGGACTCGAGGTCGTTGGCCTGGCTTCACCCATCGGGGCGACGCGGGTGATCCTCACGACGAACGTGAAGGTCGTCGTGATCGACGTGCTCATGCCGAGCATGCGCGGCGACCGTCTAGCCGCGCTCTTCCGCGGCAACCCGCGTATGAACGCGATGGGTGTGGTGCTCGTCTCGGGCGAAAACGCGAGCGAGCTCAGCCGGCTCGCCGACGACGTGCAGGCCGACGCCGCCGTGTCGAAGTTGAACCTCTCCGAGCTCGTGCCCGCCGTGAAGCGGGCGATGGCGGTGCGCGAGGCTCGCACGAGACCCCCGTTCCGCAATGTCTAAGATTCTGTGCCTGTCGCACCGCGGAATTCGCTGCGGGATTCCCGTCGACCGCGTGCTCGATGCACGGCAGCGCCGCGCCGAGGAGGAGCACGTCGACCTGTGGGAAGGCGCGAGCGACCCTGTTCCAGTCTCTCACGAGGTTGAGAGCGGTCTGGGAGAACGCTCGCTGAATATCCGAACCGCGGGGGGCGCTTGCTGGATTAGCGGCGAGCAGGTGGCCACGGCTTCGGTCTCATCCCACCAGGTGCGACCTCTGCCCCCTTTGCTTCGTGAAATCGTCACCTTTCCCTACGTAGTAGGACTTGCCGACCTGCGTTCCGATGGGCGGACGCGGGACGGTGAGCTGATTTGGCTCGTTGACCCCTTGCGTTTCTTGCCGGGCTCGGCTCTTTAGGAGGCTGGGGAATGAATTCTTCGAAGCAACCGTAAGTCCAAGACGTCGAGCCCTCCGTCAGTCCCCCTCCCCATGCGTAGACTTAGCCTGAGCAAGCTCCGGCGCCTGTCCTTGGCGGCCATGAGCATCGTCCTTTGCAGTGCGACCGCACTGGCAACGGCGCTCGTTCCAGCGCCGTTGCGGTCGGCCATCATCGTCCGCTCGGCGGGGTACGAGAAAAGCTTCAACGAGCGCAAGGGCGAAGCCGTCCTCGCTGTCGTCGTTCCCAAGGGCGGAGCCGACGACGGGAAGGCGATGGCCGAAGCCTTCAGTAAGCTCTTGCTCGAAACTCGAGTGGGCAGCCGCAAGGCGCGCGTCGTCCAGGTGATCCACGAATCACAGGGCAAGACCAACGACGAACTGTCACGGGTCAGAGCCGAGATCGTGTACTTCTCTCGCGGGCTCGAAGGCATCGTCGGCGGCGTGCCTGCTCAGGCCGGTGACGTGAAGCGCATCCTCGTTTGCGCGGACGGCGCCGACGTCAGTCAGGGGTGCACGCTCGGTGTCGAGCTCGACGGCGACAAGCCTCGCATCGTCTTGAATTTGAGGCAGGCGAACGCGGGTGGACTGATGTTCGCCTCGGGGCTCCTCAGGCTCGCTCGAATCGTGCGATAGGCATTCTCCGGATCGTGCGATAGTAGTTTGAGAATGCAGCGATCGTGGTCGATTCGTTGGAAGCTTTGCGCGCTCGTAGCATCAGTGGCCGTCGTGCTTTCGGGCCTCGACGTTTGGCTCATCCCCAGCCGCGTCGCCAAGGCCGAAGCCGAAGAGCTGCGTGAGCGCGCGGGCGTGCTCGCGCAAGTGCTCGCGGGCCCCATGGGCATTGCGATGGATCTCGAGCAGCCGGTGGAGACGCTCACCGACTCGCTCAAGCCGGGGTTGAACGATCGCCTGGTGCGCTGGGCAGTGCTCTACGATCCCTCCGGCAAGAAGCTCGCGGCGGTGGGCGGCCCGGGCGCGCCCGACAGCAAGCCGGGGCTCGATCAGCTGTCGAGCTCGGACACCATCGTCGGCACCGCCGAGGTGCGCGTGCAGAACCGCCCGACCTCGATGGGCAGTGTCGCGGTCGCGCTGAAGAGCGAACGCATCGAGCAGCGCCGCGCCGAGTCGCAGAAGGCGATGGCGCTGCAGGCAGCGGTGATCGTCGCGTTCGGTCTTTTGCTCGCGCTCTTCGTCACGAGCCGGATGGCTCGCTCCGTGCAGCGCATCACGCAGGCCGCTCGACAGATCACCCGCGGCGACGTCTCCGGCTCGCTGAACCTGGAGGTGTCGAACGACGAGCTCGGTGACATGGCCAAGGCCTTCCAGGCCATGAACGATCAGCTCCGGCAGCTGCAGGTCACCGCCGTGCGCGTGGCGAACGGCGATCTGACGACGGGCACGATCGAAGGCGAGGGCGAGCTCTTCGCCGCCTTCCGGAACATGATCGAGAACTTGCGCCAGCTCGCGGGCAGGATCGGGAAGAGCTCGAACTCGGTCGCCACGGCGGCCGCGGGCATGTTCGCGTCGGTGCGCGAGCAGGAGGCCTCCGCGACTCAACAGAACGCTGCGCTCGAAGAGATCCGCCGCACGGTCGAGGCCCTGGCTTCGAGCGCGGAGCACGTCGCGGAGGACGCGGCGATGGTGCGCGAGATGGCACAGCGCAGCCTCGTGAGCACGCAGCACACCGCCGAGCAGACGCGCCTCGTGAGCTCGCACTCGAGCCGCATCGGCGAGATCTTGTCGCTCATCCAGGACATCGCGGACAAGTCCGACCTGCTCGCGCTCAACGCGGCGCTCGAGGGCACCAAGGCCGGCGAGGTCGGGCGCGGCTTCTCGCTCGTCGCCGCCGAGATGCGGCGCCTCTCCGAGCACGTGATGGACTCGGTGCGCGACATCCGAAAGCTCGTTGCCGACATGCACCAGGCGTCGCACGCCTCGGTCGCGGCGACCGAAGAGGGCACGAAGCTCGCCCGCGAGACGGCCGCTGCCGCGGCCAAGATCTCCGACGCCGTGGCGCGCCAGCG
>JAEZYO010000283.1 GCA_023419055.1 Pseudomonadota bacterium
CGCCGCTGCGGGGCCAGAAACGCCCTATTTTTCTGGGCAATTCGCTGAAATTCCGGGTGACTTCTAGCCTCGAATTGGCTATAAAGAAGGGCGTTGTCGAGGCTCCGTCGAGACGAGCCTTCAGCCGACGTGTGCGCGCCAAGGTGACGTGCGGCGGCATTGAACCGACGTGATGGAGAGCGAATCTCGTATTCCGTCGCGGTGTCGTGGCGCTCACGGCAAATAGCGCGCAAGGGATCGTTTTCTTTTTCGAAGGAGGCAGCGGTGGAGGAGAGCAGTGTCTATTCGGCAGGCGAGATCACGGTGCTCGAGGGGCTCGAACCGATTCGGCGGCGACCGGGCATGTACATCGGCGACACCACCGACGGCAGCGGGCTCCATCACCTGATATGGGAGATCATCGCCAACTCGCTGGACGAGCATCTCGCCGGTCACGCTTCGAAGATCCGCGTCTCGGTCGAGGATGATCTCGCGGAGATCGAGGACGACGGTCGCGGCATTCCGATCGCTCCGAGCCCGAGACAGGAGCTCTCGGTGCTCGAGTGGGTCCTGACCACGCCTCACTTCGGTCCGACTCGCGATGGTCATGGGCCACACGTTCACGTGTCCCCCTCTGGCTTTGGCCTGGGTCTCGCGCCAGTGAACGCGCTCTGTGAGGAGCTCGAAGTCGAAGTTTGGCAGAAGGGGTTCGCGTGGAAGCAGCGCTACTCTCGCGGCCGCCCTCTGGGCCCCCTCGAGCGCGGCGCGCGAACCGCACGCACGGGTACGCGCCTCCGCATCCGGCCGGATCCCTCCATTTTCGCGAGCACCCGCTTCGATCGGCGGTCGATCGAAGAACGTCTCGAGGAGATCACCCTCTGGAACCCGAGGCTCACGATCGATTTCATGTCCCGGCCCCTCCGCGAGCCACGCGGAGCCGTAGCGTGGATCGATCGACTGGCAGCCGAGAACGAAGTCGAAGTCCCGGAAGAGGTCTTCGTCACGTCGGCGATCCGTGACGACGTGTTCGTCGAAGTGGCCGCTGCCTGGTCGGACGCGCCCTACTTCGACCTTCGTTCGTTCGTCGGGCAAAGCCAAACGCGAGAAGGCGGTCATCACGAGACGCACTTTTGGCGCGGCCTCGTCGAGGCGCTGGCGCTGCGACGGCCTGAAGCCTTTCGACGAACTCCGCGCGCTTCGAGGTGGCGACACGTGCTCGCTCCCGGTCTGCTCGGCGTCGTTCACGTCATGTTGAAGGACCCGAACTTCGCGGGACCGACTCGAGCTCGGCTAGACAGCCCCGCGGCCGGTGCGGCCGTTCGAGCCCAGGTGGCCGAAGCCTTCTACGCGTACTTGGCGGCTCATCCCGCGCTCGAAGCGATGCTGTTCGAGCGCATCGCGCGCGGGTAGCGAGATCATCCGACCACTTCCGCGCTCACTCGGGGCGAGGACGGCAGCGATTCGAGCTCGGCGTGCTTCATCACGGCGTAGACCACGCTGATCGTACCCACGCTCACCGGTCCGCAAAGCACGGCGTCAATTTTCAGACGGACTCGAGAGGCGGCAACCATCATCACCTCGGAACCCCAACGAACGGAAGGAGCGGAGTGTCGGACCACACCTGAATTTCGATGAACTTCTCGAAGGGTTGGCGGTGATAGCCGTCGTAGCGTTCGGGCGCCCGCCCATCCGGGAGTCCGTATTCGCGAATGACGTCCGAAAGCTCTGCGAGCCTGAAGACACGACCGTGATACGGGCGCGGGTCCGTCGGAATTCCAAACGCGGTCGCTTCGCCCATCGCGACGAAGCTATCCGGGTAAGTGAACGAGGTGACTTCGTCCGGCAGCGCGGAAAGCGGTACGCGCACCTCTTGCATGTCCGGTGCGAGGCCGCTGAACCAGGGGCAGCTCCCGAGACAGAAGTAATGTGGAGCGCGGCGTACCGGTTTCCCTGAAGCGCGGATGAAGCCTTCGTAGAGACGCGCTTCGGTGAGTCGGCGAAGCGCCATGTAGCGCGGGCCGAAAATCCGCTTCAGGCCCGAAGCCTTCTTTCGCTCCGCGAGGTCGGCGATGACGCGTGAGAGCTCGGGTTCCTCGAGATCCGATAGGTTCAGGAACGGAGCCTTGTCCGCGAGGTGATAGTGCGTCGCGTAGTCAGGGTAACTCGGGGGCACAGCTACTCCTCGGTCGGGCGTTACGCAGCGGCGATCCTCAGCTCCGGCAAGCCCTCAAGAAGCCTTCGATGATCGGATGGGGACGTTCGAAGGAGGACGAGAGCTGTGGCTGGAACAGCGTCGCGACGAAGAAGCGCCGATGCCCGAGCTCGAGCGCTCGGAGCTCGCCGTCTCCGCCGCGCGCCGCGACGCGCAGCCCGGCGGCTTCCCAGCGAGGTAGGAAGGCCGAGTTGGTCTCGAAGCTGCAGAAGTATTCTTCAGCGAGCTCCCCGCTGCCGCACAGCGACTCGAGCAGCGTGCCCGGGACCGGGCGCGCGACACCGGGCCCTGCCAGCTTCGGCTTACCGAGATCGGGTCCCGGCGTCTCGCAATAGACGGGCGTGATGACGATGTTCGCCGAACCGGACTGGTTCTCGGCGCTGTCGGCGTCGTCGACACCGGGCACGTGGCGCGTGAACTCGATCAGCGCGTATTGAAACCCGGCGCACGTGCCGAGGTAGGGAATGTCGAGCTCTCGCGCGTAGCGGATCGCGTTCAAAATCCCGGCCATGCTCGCGTAAGGGCTACCTGGTGCGCCCCAGATCCCGTGAAAGTCTGCGAGACGCCGCACCTCGCCGGGAGGCTCGAGCGACGGCGTCGGGATCCAACGCGGTTCGACGGCGACACCCAGCCGTGCGCCCGCATGAAACAGCGCCGCTTCGGTCGCCCAATGCGAGTGCTTGCCGCGATCGAAGTCCCCGACGACAGCGATCCTCACCGTGCCCATGCCCGGACACTACGCGATGTCCCAGCGTGGGACAACTCACCGCGGGGTCGCGCGCGCGACCACTGGTGAGCTCACTTGGTGCGAGCGACGGTGTTGCGCGCGAAGCGAAGCTCGACGTGGTCACCGGTGGTGACGAGCGCGAGGCCCACCACGAGACCGCTACCGATCAGGAGGCTCGAACCGACGAAGCCCGCCTCGTTTTCGAAAGTGGGGTCGCCCGCAATGAGCGTGATGGCGCCGAGCACGGTGCCCGCGAGGACGACTCCACCCATCAACCGCAGATCGGCGTTGGAGCGCCGCTGTTCGAAGAGCCGTTCCCGCTCGAATGACGACGTTCGGAGCGGCGCAGGTCGCGGTGCAGGCTCGACCGACGAGGAGCTGGGCGGATTTCTGCAGTAGCGGCGACAGAGCTCCGCGTAGCTCTCCGGTCGAATCCTCGACGGGCCGGCGCTGTCTCGATACGGATCGACGATCTCGTCGATGACCGGGAACTGGTAGCCGTTGTAGAGGTTGTACGGGTCGACGATCACGTCGAGCCGGAACTCGTCGGCGACGGGTGGATCGTCCTCCAGCACCACCTCTTCGGCGGCGGGCTCGTCCTCGAGCGAGATGATCTCGGTGGCGACCAGCTCCTTCGTGTTCGGTTCGGCGCTGGCTCTCACCGTCGCGCTGCTCGCGAGGAGAAGAGCTGCTAGCGCCGCTGCCCGAACCATAGGGGCAGTGTAGCCCCGAGATGCTTCGGTTCACAACCAGGGACTTATCCCAGGCTCGTGCGCGCCGCGGCGGAGATCGGTCACCACACGCTGGGCGACGAGTAAGAGCAGCAAACAGACTGCGGCGAAGGAGGCGTAGCCGAGCGCTGGCCCCACTACCGCGAGCGGGCTCTTGGCAGCGAATCGCGTCCAAACAGCGGAGAGCCCGAACATCAGTGCGCCCGACGGCAGGAGCCAGCGCAGAGTGAGTGTGATTCCACGGCTCGTGTCGAGACGACCGAAGCTCGCTCGCAAGACCAGCAAAAGCCCATAGAGGAGCAAGGCTTTGAACACGAACCAAGCCGCACCTACACCGGAGATCCAGAGCGCGCTCGGGGCGAGCGACACGAAAGGCAGCCGGTAGCCGCCGAGAAAGATCAACGCGCCGAGGAGACAGCACACGATGAGGTGCAGCGACTCCGCGAGGTCGAGCAGGGTGCTCGGACGGCGACGGCGAGTGGGCGAAAGTTCCGGGGCGCGCTCGACGCGCGGCAGGAGCGCGGCCACGAACACGAAGAAGGCACCGAGCGCCATGGGGCTCTGAAAGAGCCCGTAGCGGAAGGGGGCCGCGCCTTGCATCGCGACGATATCGAAGGCGCGCACGCTCCTGGTCGCGACGAGGGGCGTCGCGAGGGCGAGCAAGAGGGCGAGCTGCGTGAGGAGGAAGCCGGCCAAGGCGTGCAGACGGCGCGAGAACGAGGCTCGGTCGGCGCCGCGCCGGAGCAAGCGGGCCATGATTAGGGTCACGACCGCGACGAGGTAGGCGATCGGGAGATCGAGCTCCCTTGCCACCAGCGAGCGATCGAGCGCGACCGCGACGAACGCGGCGACCGCCAGGGCGATCGCGAGGTACGGGCCGGTGCCGCTCGGCAGCTCGCTCGAGAGCGCGAGCGTCGAACGATCGAAGAGCTGGACGCTGATCGGTCCCTGGTCACGGCTGCGTTCGCGAAAGCCGTGCACGATGCGGCGCTCGATCCACGTGAGCACTCGCCCGAACGGTGAAAGGACCAGGAGGGCGAGCACGAGCAGCACGGAGACGACGCCGGTCAAAGTGACGAGCTCGGCGGGAGACTTTGGCTTGAAGCCGCGCGCATCGAGCGGAAGCGCGATGGGATCTTTCTCCGTCGTGCGTCGCACGAGGAGCCGAGAAACGGACTTGCCCGGGGCCGGCACGAGATCGCCCGCGCTGACGAGCCGGAGCCCGTCGAGCTCATGCAGGAAGTCTCCGGCCGCGACGCCCGCGCTCTCCGCCCGGCTCTTCGGCATGACTCCGGCGACCTCGAGCCCGCGCCCGTCCTCTTGCAAGAGGAGCCCCACGAATTCGGCGAACCGAGCGCCCTCGCGCGCTCGAGCCTCCGCCTGCTCGAGGCTCACCTGCGGGACGACGTCGATGACGACTTCGGGCAGCTCGCCGGTAACCGGGGCCGCGCCGGGCGCACGCGCCGCGAACGCAGCCTCCAAGGAGCCCCGAAAGGTGGTGTGCACCGGCGTCTCGCCGCAAAACTCTTGCTCGAGTCGGGGGTCGAGCTCGAACGTCAGCGTCCGAGGAGAGGCGCTCTCGGCGAAGGTGCTGATCTCGACGCTCTCCGCTTCCACCCCGGCACGCGACAGCTGCCCGCGAAACGTCAGGCGCGCGCGTTGGCCCTCGGGGAAGCCGCGGCCCGTGATCTCGACGTGCTCACCGGAGCTCACGCGGTGAGGCGTGAGCTCCGCGAGATCGATCAGGTGCGGCGAGCCTTCCGTGATCCCACAACCGCACAAGAGCGCCGCGGCTGACAAGAAGAGCGAGGGACGCACCGGCGCACCCTACACAAGCCGCCGAAAACTCGGCAAAATTCCGGCCGCGAAATCTCGGCGACACGCGGCGCGGTCGAACCATCTTTGCCGTTTTCTTGGGGGATCCCGGGAGAAGGTGGTTACTTCGGCGCCTACCGAACAGGAGCTTCGACATGACGGACGAGATTTCCGTACTCTCGCGGATCCGAAACGTTCACGCGGAGATTCTCCGCCTGGCACCGTTTCGTGACATGGGCCTCGTGCCGAACCCTGGAGCTTCGCTCCGCAAGATCAAGAAGGCGGAAGAGCGACTCGGCCGCCCGCTGCCGCCCTCGTACCGCGCCTTCCTCTCGAAGCACGACGGCTGGCCGCGCTTCTTCGAAGGAGCGACCTTGCTCGGCACCGACGCGCTCGGCAAGCCGAGCTACGAAGAGCTCGCTCGCGCCGTGTTCGAGGCGGCGGAGACTCCGGTCCCGCACCTCGGTCCCCCGTCGCGTTCCCGGAGCATCTCGATCATCCCCTTCGGGATCGACGCGCAAGCGACCACCTTGTTCGCCTTCAACACCGACGTCATGACCGCGGACGGTGAGTACGAGGTGATCGCCTGGATCAACGAGATCGGGCTCCGGCGGGATCACTTCGCTTCGTTCCTCGAGCTCCTCCTCGAGCTGAGCGAGGCCGAGCTCGACGCCCACGTCGTCCGAAGCTCGGCGAACGAGGCGGATCTGCTCCAGAACATCGCCTGAGGGCGAGGCGATAAGGCCCGATCGGGTCCGTTCGGACCGGGCATCCGGCCCTCGGGAACATTTATTGGCGACCTACCCTTGACGCTTTGCGCCATGTTTGGTTCCATTAAAGGGATCGGCTGGCCGGGGAGGCCGCTGAAACCGCCATTTTCTCGCGGTATTGTCGAATGTCCGAGGTATCGATGCCCACCGGCGAAGGTTCAGACGGGAGCGGCGCCCCTCCAGCGCAGCGGCGAGTCATCAAGCGCTACTCGAACCGCAAGCTCTACGACACCAAAGGGAGCACTTACGTCACCCTTCTACAGATCGCCGAGATGATCCGAGACGGTGAAGACGTCCAGATCATCGATAACGCGACCAAGGAGGACAAGACGGACGTCACGCTGGCGCTCATCATCTCGGAAGAACTCCGGACGAAGCCTCGCGCCATTCCGCTGACGACGCTCAAGGCCCTCATCAGGCACCGGGGGGAGCGCATCTTGAGTCAGCTCAGGGAGGGGCCCATCGGTAAGCTGATGCCCCGCGACGGTGAGGAAGGGGGGTCGCAGCCCCCGCCCTCGGCACCACCGGTGCCGCCATCCCAGGAGGACGACATGCAGTCCAAAGAAGGCAAGGGGCTCCGGGCCACCCTCGAGCAATGGCAGGGCGTGATCGACGAACGCATCCGCGCCGCTCTCCCGAACTTCGCGGCTTTCCGTGAGCTCGAGCAGCAGGTGAAGCGGCTTTCCGAGCGGCTCGACGCCATCGAGCAGAAGCTCGGCACCAAGGGCCCGGACCAGGGGTCCGAGGGTTCCTAGTTCAGTAACGCTGTAACCAGCCGGGTCTCAGCGAAAGATCGGATCGGGACTTCGGAGGAATAAGGCGAAACGACCGTAGGTTGCTAGGCTCGACAAGCGGCCCAGTAGTCGGTGATGCCTCATCCTTCAGTTCCCCCCAGTGAGTTCGAGCGCGAGGCGCTCTTGCACGTGCCAACCCTCCTGGCGGTGGGCACGCGGCTGACGCGCAACGCCTCGGAAGCGGAAGACCTCGTCCAGGACGCGCTGCTCAAGGCGCTCCGTGCCCGTGAGCAGTTCGCCTCGGGCACCAACATGCGGGCCTGGTTGCTCCGCATCCTGACCAACACGTTCATCAACCGCTACCGAAGGGGCGGTTTGGAGAAGACGCTCGTCGAAGGCCCCGACGCCGATCCCTTGGCGGACGGCTGGGTGGGCGCGTCGACGATGGAGGCCATGCGCGACCCCGAGTCGCAGGCCCTCCGTTCACTCCTCGAGAAAGAGATCACGCGCGCGCTCGACGAGCTGCCCGAAGAGTTTCGTCTCGCCGTCGTGCTCTCCGACGTCGAAGAGCTCTCGTACAAAGAAATCGCCGAGATCATGGGCTGCCCGATTGGGACGGTGATGTCCCGCCTGCACCGCGGTCGCCGTCTCTTGAAGCGCCGGCTCTACGAGCACGCGCGCGCGTACGGCATCGTCGGTCCCGAGACGGAGGTGGGTAAGGGTCGCGATGGCGCGACGGCCCCCGCCGAAGAATCGCCCGTGCTCGAAATGGCAAACTATCGCGCCAAGCGGGCGGTGCAACGATGAGCACCTGTCGTGAAGTCGCGAGTCTGCTCGAGCCGTACAGCGACGGCGAGCTCCTTCCGGAGCGCGTGGTCGAGGTCGAGCAGCACGTCGAGAATTGCGAACACTGCAACGAGCGGGTCAAGCTCGACCGCTCGATTCGCCTGAGCGTGCGCAAGGCGGTCTATCAAGCCGCGCCGCCGAGCACGGTGTTCCTCTCGCGCCTCGGCGCGGCGCTCGAAGCCGAGCGTCAGCGCGAGGTCGAAGCGCAGGAAGAACGAGAGAACCATCCCGCTCGCGGGCGCGCGCTCTCGTGGCGCAGCATCGCTCCGCTCGCGGCCGCAGCCGCGGTGGTCTCGGTCTGGGCAGCGAGCACCCGGCACGACACGCCTCGTACCGCGTCTCAGTCCGCGGGCCCGCAGATGGCCGCCGCCGCCGCCGAGCCGGTGAACCTCGATCAGGTGCTCGACGATCTGGTCGACTACCACCTGAACCCGGAGAAGCCGGTGGTGACGGAGCCCGCTCAGCTCGAACAGCTCGATCCCGAGGTCGGCGTGCCGGTGCGCCTGCCGAGCCTCGCCGAGTACGGCGCGCGCTGGGAAGGCGCGAGCGTCATCCCCATCAACTACGCGCGCCCGGCTCCTCGCGCCGAAGAGGTCGAGAGCGTGCCGATCCGCGGCCGCCGCGTCGCGCTGCTCCGCTACCACGTGAGCGGTCACCGCATGACGCTCTACGTCTACGACGCCGCCAAGATGCCGCTCGAGCGGCGACTGCAGGCGCGAGTCGTCCGCAACGAGCCGGTGTACGTCGGGTACAAGCGCGGCTTCTCCATCGCCGCGACCGAGCGGCGCGGTGTGGGCTACGCGGTCGCGACCGATCTGGACGACCGCGAGAGCGCCGAGATCGTCGCCTCGCTCCACCACTGAAGCGCCCGAATCGGGAACGGCGTTTCTCGCGGCCGTTCCCTAGGGCATTGCTCAGCGCACCTCGGCGAGGCCGCTCTTGCGCGGGTCCGCGGTGGCGGTGATGGCGCCGCTCGCCGGGTCCACGGCGATCGCCTGGACGCCGAAGAAGCTCGGAATGGGGGCGTGGTTCTCGCCGCGCCACTCGAGCTCACGCTTCTCGCGATCCGTGAAGCCGGCCTCGATGCGGATGGTGGTGGGGCCGGGGCTCGGGATGAAGCGCGGCGCCTTCACCGCCGCCTCGATGCTCTCGCCGAACGCGAGCCTGGCCAGCAGCACCTCGGTCACGCAGGGCGGAATCGTCGGGCCACCCGAGCCGCCGAGCGCGAGCACCACGCGCCCTTCCGAGAGCACGATCGTGGGCGTCATGCTCGAGACCGGCCGCGCTCCGGGTACGGCGCGGTTCGGATTGTTCGCCGCGTAAGGCAAGGTCTCGCGATCGGAGGCGAAGTCGTCGAGCTCGTCGTTCAAGATCACGCCGGAGGCGGGCGCGAGCAGATCGGCGCCGAACGCGGTGTTCACCGTGGTGGTGAGTGAGACCGCGTTGCCGTCGGCGTCGAGCGCGACGAGGTGGTGGGTGCCCTGCTCGCGCGTCGCGATCGTCTGCACCATGCGGGTGCGGTCCGGCACGATCTCGCCCTTGCGCTTCGCGAGCCGCGCGGGATCGAGGAGCGCAGGCACGTCGACCTTCACGCGATCCGGGTCGCCCACGTAGCGGTAGCGATCGACGATGGAGCCGCGCATGCTTTCGGCGAGCACGTGCGTGTACGCCGGGCTCCTGAGGCCGAGCGCCTTCAGGTCGGCGCGCGAGTGCATCGCGAGCGTCTGCGCGAGCAAGAGCCCGCCCGCCGAGGGCGGCGGCATGGTGAGGATCCGATAGCCTTCCCACGTGATCTCGAGCGGCGTGCGCTCCTTGGGCGCGTAGCTCGCGAGATCGCTCTCGGAGAGCGCGCCGCCCGCGTCACGCGCGACCCGCGCGAGCTCGGCCGCGATCGCGCCCGTGTAGAACGCCTTCGGCCCCTCCTGCGCGATGCGGCGCAGCGTCCGCGCGAGGTTCGGCCGCTTCACGCGCTGCCCCGCCGCGATGGGTTTGCCTCCGGGGTAGAGCAGCGCCTTCAAGCCGGCGTCGCGTTGAAAGGCTTCGTGACCCTTCTGCGTGACGACGCGCCCGAGGTGCGCCTCGACCACGAAGCCCTGCGACGCTGCGCGCTCGGCGCGACCCACGAGATCGGCCCAGCGCGACTTGCCGAGCTTCTGGTGGAGCGCATAGAGCCCGGCCACCTCTCCGGGCACGCCCACGAGCTGACCCCGCCGTTCGGCGAGCGAGCCTTCGAACGCCGCGGTGTCGACGCCGGCAGGCGCGGTCTCGCGAAAATCGAGGAGCTCCGTCTTCTTCTCCTGGGCCAGGTAGACCAGCGCGAAGCCTCCACCACCGAGGCCGCTCGAGGTGGGGTTGGTCACGCCCGTCACGAGCGCCGCCGTCACCGCCGCGTCCACCGCGTTGCCGCCCTTCGCGAGCACGTCCATCGCCTCGCGCGTGGCGCGGGCGTTCTCCGTCGAGACGGCGTAGCGAGCGGGCGGTGCCGCCCGGAGCTCGGGCGCGGCGATCGTGAGCCCGATCGAGCAAAAAGCGGCGACACCGATGAGCCAGAGGGAGCGCCGCTTTTCAACCATGGCGGGAACGATAACCCGGCACTAGGCTTCGCGTCGAAGGAGTACCGCGTGCGCTTTCTTTTCGTGATGGACCCGGCCGACACCATGCACCCCGAGAAGGACACGAGCTTCGCGTTCATCCGCGGAGCCGGCGCGCGAGGGCACCAGGTCCTGCATTGCCTGCCGCGGCAGCTGTCCAACCACGGTCGAGACGTCTTCGCCAAGGCGCGCCCCATCCGAGTGAGCGACAGCGCCCCGCACGTGACCCTCGGTCAAGAAGAGGCGGTGGAGGTTGCCGCGCTCGACGCGGTCTTCATCCGTAAAGATCCGCCCTTCGACAACGCGTACCTCCACCTCACCCACCAGCTCGAGCTCTTGCGCGGCCGCACGCTGGTCCTGAACGATCCGCGCGGCATCCGTGAAGCGAACGAGAAGCTCTTCGCCTTCCATTTCGCCGAGTTCATCCCGCGCTCGCTCGTCACCTCGTCGCCCCAGGAGATCGTCGCGTTCGTGAACGAGGTCGGGGGCAAGGCGGTGCTCAAGGTGCTGGACGGCGCTGGCGGGAGCGGCGTGGTCGTGCTCTCCACCGGCGATCCGAATACGCGCTCCCTTGCGGACATCTGGACCGAAGAGGGCAAGAGGCTCGCGCTCGTGCAGCAGTACTTGCCGGGCATCCGCACGGGTGACAAGCGGGTAATCATGCTCGACGGCAAGCCGCTCGGTGCCATCTTGCGCGTCCCGCGCGAGGACGACGTGCGCGCCAACATCCACGCCGGCGGGCGCGTGGTCCCGACCGACCTCACCCCGCGCGAGCAGGTGCTCTGCGACGCGGTCGGCGCGGGCCTGCGCGATCACGGGCTCCATTTCGTCGGCCTCGATCTCATCGGCGAGCACCTGATCGAGGTCAACGTGACGAGCCCCACGGGGATCCAGGAGCTTTCGCGCTTCATGGGGCGCCCCGTCGAAGAAGACGTGATCGCCTGGGTCGAGCAGCGCGTTTCTTGAGCTCGCACTCGTCGAAAACTTGGCCCATGGCGCGCGCCTCCTTCAGGCTCGGCGCGTGGCCCGAAACTGCGAAGTCTGCGCGACGCTCGGCCGAACCGCCGCGAGCCGCCTGCACCACCTGTTGATCGAAGAGCGACTGCTCGGCCTGTGCTCCGATCACGCGCGCGTGGTCCGGACCTCCGGGGCGGACACGCTGGAAGCCGTGCGCGCCCTGTTTCGTGAAGCCGCCGGCAAGCGCTCGGCCCTTCCCCGCCGGACCGAGCTCGATCGTCGCGGCTTCCCCGCTCGCCCCGAGGGGCGAAGGCGCGCGAACGGCCGACGAGCGAGCGATATCGAGTAGCCTGCTCGGACCCTTGAGGCCCGAGCGTATCACCTGGTTGGTCCTGGTCGCCTGCGTCGCCGCAGCGGCGGCCGCGCTGTTCTTCGGCTCTGGCTCGACTAACAGCGCCAAAAGAAAGGACATCACCTCTCCCCTCGCGGTGATTCCGCCCGGCCCCGCGCTCGTGGTGACGCTCGATCCCTGGCGGCTCACGCAAGGTTCGGCGCGCGACGCCCTGGTGCGCGGCGGGGCGAGCCTGTTCGGCATGGGCGGGGGCGAGTGCGAGGTCGCGACCCTGCTCGGCGCGCGGCAAGTCGCTCTCGCCGTAGCCGGCCAGAACCAGGCGCGCCCTGCAACGGAGCTCGAGATCGCGCTCGTGGCAAGCGGCGACTTCGACTCCGCGAAGGTCAGCGCCTGCGCCGAGCAAGCCATCGCCCGGCGCAAAGGTCACGCCGTCCGCACCCGCATCGGCAGCTTCCTCACCGTGCGCGATCAGGAGAGCACCTCGGGTGAGGTCGCGGTTCGAAACGGCGGGCCGCTCGTGCTGAGCGGCGGCGGGTACCTGCGAAAAATCCTCGACCTCGCCGACGGAAAGCCAGCCGTCAAAGGTGAGCTCGAGAACGCCCGCGACGCGCTGCACCGCACGCTCCGCGAGGGCTTCGGGAAGAACGCGCCGCTCGTCGCGACCCTCACGCTCCCTCCAGGCTGGCTCGAAGCCTACCTGGATGATCCCGAAGCTCGCCTCTCGCCCCTCGCCAGGCTGAGGAGCGCGGCGCTCCGCGTGGAGCCTGCAGGTGACGGCTACCTCGCGGAAGCGCTGCTCGTTCACGAGGACGCGCGCGCCGCAGAGGAGGTCGAGACCTTCCTGCGCGAGGTGCTCGACACGTTCGGCTCGCTCGTCGAACAGCAAACGAGCCCGCGCGTGCGCGCGCAGCTCTCGCCCAGGCGTGAGGGCGAGAAGCTCAGGTTCTCGGTGCACCTCACGCGCGAGGAGCTCGAGCGCGTCTTCGCTCCGCTCCTCGCGCGCTGACGCTTCTCACATGCGGTCGGGGGCGGCGATGCCCAGGAGCTCGAGCCCGAGCGCGAGCGCGCGGCGCGTCGTCGCCGAGAGCGCGCGCCGGCACGCGCGCGCCTCCGGGGTCTCCGCCTTGAGGACGGGGCACGCCTCGTAAAAGCTCGTGAAGCTCGTGGCGAGCGCGTAAAGCTGGTTGCAGAGCTTGTGCGGGGCGAGCGAGTCCGCGACCGCGAAGGTGGCAGGCTCGAGCTCGAACAGCTCGAGCGCGAGCGCGCGTTCGGCGGGCTCGATCACCTGGATCGGCGCGAGCTCTGGCCCGAGCCCGACACCTTGCTTGTCGGCCTTGCGCTCCATCGAGCGGATCCGCGCGTGCGCGTACTGCAGATAGCCGCCCGTATTGCCTTCGAAGGCGATCATTCGATCGAAATCGAAGATGTAGTCCTTGATGCGATCGCTCGAGAGATCCGCGTACTTGAGCGAGCCGATGCCGACCTGTTCGGCGACCTGTCGAATCACCTCCTCCGGCAGCGGGTCATCCTTGTCTCGCTCCGCACGCTCGCGTACGGCCTTCTCGGCGCGCGCGATCGCCTCGTCGAGGAGCTCGGCGAGGCGGATGCTCTTGCCCTCACGGGTCTTGAACATCTTCTTGTCGGGGCCGAGCACCGAGCCGAAGTTGACGTGCTCGGCGCGAGCCGTGGCCGGCAGGTAGCCCGCGAGCTTGGCCGTGGCGAACACCATCCCGAGGTGTTGCTGCTGCGGCGTCCCGACCACGTACAGGATGCGCGTGGCGCCGAGCTCGCGCGCCCGAAAGCGAATCGCCGCGAGGTCGGTCGCGGCGTAGCCGAAGCCGCCGTCCTTCTTCCGCACGATGAGCGGCAGCGGCTCGCCCTCGCGGTTCTTGAATTCCGGCAAGAACACGCAGAGCGCGCCGTCGTCGATCTTGGCGATCCCGCGCTGCTCGAGGTCGGCCGCGATCTCCGGCAAATAGGGGTTGTAGAAGCTCTCACCGCGCGCGTGCTCATCGGTGAGCTGCACGGCGAGGCGGCGGTAGATGGTCGAGAAGTAGCGGTGCGAGGAGTCGACCAGCACCTGCCATAGCGCGAGCGTGCGCGGGTCGCCCGCCTGCAGCGAAACCACGCGCTGGCGCGAGCGATCGGCGAAGCTCGAATCCGCGTCGAACTTCTGGCGCGCGGCCTGGTAGAACTCGTTCAACGAGCCGACGGAGAGCTCCTTCGCCGCGGCGTCCGCGCCGATGTCCTCCAGGTGCTCGATCAGCATGCCGAAGGGCGTGCCCCAGTCCCCGATGTGGTTCTGCAGGATGGTCTGGTGCCCGAGAAACGCGAGCGTGCGCCCGAGCGCGTCACCGATCACGGTGCTGCGGAGGTGTCCGACGTGCATCTCCTTGGCGACGTTGACCGCCGAGTAGTCGATGACCACCGTCTCGGGTTTGCTCGCCGTCGCGACGCCCACGCGCGGATCCGCCGCGAGGCGCGCGAGCTCACGCTCGAGAAAGGCGCGCGAGAGCTTGAAATTCACGAAGCCGGGCGGCGAGACCGTCACCGACTCGAAGAGGTCACCCTGCTCGATCTGGTCCGCCACCTTTCGCGCGATCTCGAGCGGCGGCTGCTTGAGCGGCTTCGAGAGGCGGAGCGCGACGTCCGCCTGATAGTCGGCGAACTGCGAGCGCTTCACGGCGGGGTCGGCGCCGGCGTGCTCGGCGCCGAACGCGCGAACGACTGCCTGGCTCACGAGCTCACGGATTTTGGAAATGGGGCCAGCCATCGGGGCCGTCCGATATAGCGCAAACGCGGCGCGCCAGCGACTGATTGGCCGAAGCGCCAGACAGGGCTAAGTTGCTCGCCATGGGACGCCCCGGGCCCGCGCGCATCACCGAGGACGAGTTCCTCGACCTCCCGGAGACGCTCGACAAGGTCGAGCTGATCGATGGGAGGTGGTGGTGTCACCGAGCCCGAGCTTCTTTCATCGGTCACGGTGCTTCAATCGCCGCTCGACGTGCGGTTCGCACCGGGGCGCATCCTTCAGCCTGACCTGTTCGTCTCGTTCGACAAGATCGTCTCGCCGTCGAACCCCACTGACGACCGCTTCGGCAAGCGCTTGATCTACGCCGAGGCGGGCGCCAAGGAGCTCTGGACCATCGAGCCCGGGTACTACGTGGAACGTTGGAGCGGCGGCAACCTGCGAGAAGTGGAGAAGCTCGAGTCGCGCGTCACGAGCCCGCTCTTGCCGGGCCTCACGATCGATCTCGGCGAGCTCTTCGCCGAGTAGCCTCACAACATGATGCCCGCCGCGCTCGCCACGATGCACGTGGTGAGCAAGCCGCCGATCATGGCGCGCAGCGCCAGCCGGGAGACGTCGCCGCGCCGCTCCGGGGCGAGGCTCGAGTAGCCGCCGATCTGGATCCCGATGCTGCCGAAGTTCGCGAAGCCGCAGAGCGCGTAGGCGACGATCAGCCGCCCGCGTTCGCTGAGCCAGGCGGGGTCGCGCGCAAGCTCGCTGCTCAGGCGCGAGTACGCGACGAACTCGTTCAAGACCGTCTTTTCGCCGAGCAGGCTGCCGACCTTGGTCACCTCGTGAAAGGGCACTCCCATCAGGAAGGCGAGCGGAGCGAAAATCCAGCCGAACACGCGCTGGAGGCTCAAATCCAGGCCGAACTGCGCGCCCGCCCAGCCGAGCCCGGCGTTCGCCATTCCGGTGAGCGCCAGGAACACGATCAGCATCGCGCCCACGTTCACCGCGAGCTTCACGCCGTCGACGGTGCCGGTCGCGATCGCGTCGAGCAGGTTCTCGCTCGCGCGCGGCAGCGTGCCCGGTGTGCGCCCCGCCGTCTCGGGCACTTCGACCTCCGGCAGAATGAGCTTCGCCACGGCGAGCGAGGCCGGCGCGGACATCACGCTGCAGGCGATGAGGTGCCCCGCGATGCCCGGCACCTTGTCCGAGAGCATCACCACGTACGCCGCGAGCACACCGCCCGCCGTCGTGGCGAACCCGGCGACGAGGCACGCGTGGAGCTCCGAGAGCGTGAGCCGCGACAGGTAGGGCCGGATCACGAGCGGCGCCTCGGTCTGCCCGACGAACACGTCCGCCATGGTCGAGAAGCTCTCGGCGCCGCTCGTTCCGAGCGCGCGCGAGAGGAAGCGGCCGCCGCGCTCGACCAGGAACGGCATCACCCTCACGTGATAGAGCACCGACATCAAGGCGGAGAAGAACAGGATCGTCGGCAGCACCTGAACGGCGAAGATGAAGCCGAACGACTGCGGATCCGTCGCCAGCCGCCCGAACACGAAGCTTGCGCCGTCCCGGCTGAACGCGAGCAGGCGCTCCACGGCCGTGTTCGCCAGGCCGAAGAACGCCGAGAGAGGCGTGCGCAGGAACAGGAGCGCGAAGAGGAGCAGCATGCCGACGCCGAAGCCCACGGTGCGCCACGCCACGCGGGCCCGCCGCTCGCGGGGGCAGAGCGCGTAGGCCATGCCCAGCATGGCCACGATCCCGAACGCGCTCAGTAGGCGGAGCAGCATGCGTCAGCTCGGAGCCGACGCTCAGCCTTTCTTGCCGAGCAGCTCCGGCAGCGGGCTCTGACCGCTCCCGAGCTTCGCGATGCTGTCCAGGTGGTGCATCAAGAACTCGCGGTTGTCGGTGACGTTGAGCGTCTGCATCTCGAGCGCGCCGATGCGATCCGACGGCGAGAAGGCGGCGTCTTCCACGCGCTCCATGGAGAGCTTGTCGGGCCCGTACGCCATGTACTCGGCCTTGGTGTCGAGGATGGTGTAGTCGTCGCCGCGCCGGAGCTCGAGCTTCACGCTGCCGGTGATCGACGGGGCGATCCAGCGGGTGAAGGCGTCCTTCAGGAGCATCGCCTCCGGATCGAACCACTTGCCCTCGTACAGCACGCGGCCGAGCCGGCGACCGAGCGTGAAGTAGAGGTCGAGGGTGTTCTCGTTGTGCACCGCGCTGAGCAGGCGCTCGTAGCTGACGTGCAGGAGCGCCATGCCGGGCGCCTCGTAAATGCCGCGGCTCTTCGCGTCGATCACGCGGTTCTCGATCTGGTCGCTCATGCCGAGGCCGTGGCGGCCGCCGATGCGGTTCGCCTCGAGCATGACGTCGATGAGCTTGTCGTAGCGCTTGCCGTTCAGGGCGACCGGGACGCCGCGCTCCCACTCGATCACCACCTCTTCCGCGTCGATGCGCTCGCTCGCCTTCCAGTGCGCGACGCCCATGATCGGGTCGACGATGTTCATCCCGCGGTCGAGGTGCTCGAGATCCTTCGCCTCGTGCGTCGCGCCGAGCACGTTCGAGTCGGTGCTGTACGCCTTCTCCGTGCTCATGGTGTACGGCAGCCCGATCTTGTTCAGGTACTCGCTCATCTCCTTGCGGCCGCCGAAGGCGTCCACGAAGTTCTGGTCGAGCCAGGGCTTGTAGATCTTGAGCGCCGGGTTCGTGAGGATGCCGTAGCGGTAGAAGCGCTGGATGTCGTTACCCTTGTGGGTGCTGCCGTCACCGAACACGTTCACGCCGTCGTCGCGCATCGCGCGGATGATGGCCGTGGCGGTGACCGCGCGGCCGAGCGGCGTGGTGTTGAAGTACTTCTTGCCGCCGCTCGAGAGGTGGAAGGCGCCGCACTGGATGGCGACCACGCCCTCGCGGGCCATGGCCTCGCGACAGTCGACGAGCCGCGCCTCGACGGCGCCGTGCTGTTTCGCCACGCCGGGGATGAGCGAGCAGTCCTTCTCGTCCGGCTGCGCGAGGTCGGCCGTGTAGGAGTAGACCTTCATGCCGCTGCGGCTCAGCCAGGCGA
>JAEZYO010000331.1 GCA_023419055.1 Pseudomonadota bacterium
GCCCTGTCGAGCGGACCAGCGTACCAGCGTCACCGCTCCCCAAACCAGGAGCGCGCCGAACACGACGAGCGCCGGGATCTCCCAGATCTGCTTCGGCGAACGCACGGGCGGCTACTTTTCGATCAACCGCTCCTCTCGTCAACGCCCCGACCCGAGGTCGCGAAGCACCCGAGCGATTGTGCCGTCCGAGAGGCAGCACTAGGATCCGGGCGCCTTGAAACCCTTCGTCGTCGCGTTCTGCCTCTTTGCCCTCGGCTGCTCCAAGCTCGAACGCATCTCGCAGTGTCGCGCCCTCGTCGGAACCGTGAACCAGGGCATGGACGTCATCGAACCCATCGCCAAGGCGCCCGACACGCCGGAGAAGTTCGAGAAGCTCAGCCACGAGTATCAGGCCCTCGCCAATCGCGTCCAGGCCCTGCCCATCGCGAGCGGCACCGCGCACGCCGAAATCAAAGAGTACACGGACCTCTTGAAGCAGGTCTCCGAGCTTTGCAGGAACCTCAAGCCCGCGCTCGCCTCGGGCGGTCGCACCGACAGCCTGCGCAAAGATCTCGACCGCGCGACTCGTCGCGAGCGCATGACCGCGAACAAGCTCGACAGCTACTGTCAGTCGCCATGACTCCGCGTTCGCGACTCAGGCAACTCGAAAGCTGATCGCGACCCATGGCGAACAATCGCTTCATCGCCGAGGTCGCCTCCCAACTCGCACCGCGTTCCCTCCTACGCGATCCCAGGCTGACTGACGGCGCGGCGCTCGCTCTATGCTCGATCGCCGGGGCTGCTGCCTGGCCGATGGTTCACGACCTCACGTGGCCGGTCGAAAACGATCTCTATCGCGATCTGGCTGCGGCGCAGAGTATCAGTGACGGGTTTGCGGGGGCGGACCCCGCCTTTCTCGGTGAGCGCTGGTGGTACAACCCGCTCGTTCCTGCGGTGGTCGCGCTCATCGCCAAGGTGTTGGGGCTTCCGCTCCATCATGCCTACGCGACCCTGGGCGTGTACTTGAACGTTCTCTCGCCCGTCGCGTTCTACGTGATGGTGGCGGTGCTCCTCTCGCGCGGTGCCGCCCTGGCGAGCCTCGTCGGCTTCTTGTTCTTGGGGCAGCTCGATCTTCCGTCGTGGATGGGCGCGACCTATTCACCCTGGCTCTGGAGCTGCAACCTCGCGCAGGCCCTATTTTACTGCTCAGTCACCCTCCTGGTGATGACTTTCCGCTCGCAGCGTTACTCGTTAGCGATCGCGGCTGGCGTGGCGACGGGACTGACCTTTCTTGCGCACACGGCTCCCGCGTTGATCCTGGCCGGCATCATCGTTTCGCTGGCGGTGGCAAACGTCCGGGGTCGCGATGCAGGTCGAGGTTCGATTCGACTCACCCTGTCACTCACGAGCGTGGTGTGCGCGATCGCGCTGCTCACCGCATCGCCCTTCTGGCTCAGCATCGCGAGCTACGGAGCGCAGATAAAGAATCCGGCGCCTCTCCAATGGATCGCCGCCGAGCTAACGCTCGATCGCTGGAGCGAGCTCCTGCACGCCAACCTGGGCGTGCGAGGTCTCGCCGCCGCCGCGGGGTTCGTCGCCCTGGCGCGCTTCTATCGTCCGAATCGCGCCGGGAGCCGGCTCGACCTGTTCACGTGGCTCGCAGTGGCGCTCCTGGGTCTTGGTTACGGATACCTCATCCAGGTCGTAACCCTGCCTCCCCTGCTTCCTTCTTGGCATTTCTACTTCTACTTGCAGGGGCTTCAATCCGTGTTCTTCGGATGGGGCGTCGTAGCCATCACCCAAGCCCTTTCTCTACTTCTGACTCGTGCGCCGAGGATCGGTGCCGCGCATCCCCCAATAGTGAGACGCGGGCCGATGGCCCTGGTGACAGTGGGCCTCGTGGTCGTCGTTGCGACGAGATACGATGACTACGTTGCCCGCGTCGACATCGTGGCGAGCCGGAGTGAGTCCCTGCGGATCGCCGAAGAGGGCGCTGTGCCCGTCTACCACTGGCTCCTCGAGGGGACTCGCCCCACCGACGTGGTCCTCGCGGACCAGAGGGTTGGGTTCTATGCAGTGCAGACCGCCGGTAGGAAAACGATATCGCTCCGGGCTCTCTTCTCGAACCCCTACGTGGACGTGAAAATGCGAGCACGCGACGCCGACCGCATGTTCATGAGCCTGCGCCGCGGACAGGTCGAGAAGTTCCTCGAGACGGCTCGTCAGTACCAGGTGAAGTTCGTCGTGGTCGACAGCAAGCGCGACGTTGCAGCCGAGTTCGCCGGCGTCCTGGAGTTGGTCGCCACGCTTCCGCCTCATCGAATCTACGCGATGCGCGACGTGCAGTGAGCGCGGTGCGACGCACTGGTTCCATTTCTTTTTTTGGCGGCGGAACCTCGAGCTCGTCGCGACGAAGTAGTGCCGCGGCCAGGCCGCGGTGGAGCCATGGCGCAGCCATCCGAGCGCACTCGATGCCGAGCGATCGCGCAAGCGCGAGCGAACATCCGCGTTCCACGGAGCGGCTACTTCTTCTTTTTCTTCTTCTCCGGCTCCGGCGCCTTCGGAATCCGCCGCTCCTTCGGCCCGATCCGCAACTTCCCCCACACGTAACTGATGAGCCGCTTGTACGGCCCGAGCT
>JAEZYO010000352.1 GCA_023419055.1 Pseudomonadota bacterium
GTTCCAAGCCCCGCTTTCGCCCACGTTCCAGCCGGTGAAGCCGTCGCAATAGCTCAGCCCCCAAGCGGTCCCGCCGACCTTCGACGCCTCACGCGCCCAGAACCAGTACTCCGGCGCCTTACAACCCACCGGGTTATCAGGAAACGCGGAATCGACGATCGCGCCGCCGACCTTCGCTTCGTTCACCGTGGTGGCAAGCTCGTTCAGCGTCGGCACGCGCCAGCCGTCCTGCCCTCCGAGCGAGAGCTCCGCGCAGTAGGCCTCGGCGTCTTCCCAGGCCATGAGCGAGGGCGAGCGGCCCTGTTGCCACACGAGCCCGGTGTAGTGGTCGGTGACCTGGCCGTCGGCGACCGTGTAGTGATTCGCGGGCTCCGCCGCGTATTCACCGGCGGCCTCGCCCGCCCCGTTGCCCCGCACGCAGCGCGCGACGTTGTTGTCGTTGCTCCGGACGATGGCGTTGCTCGTGAAGCCGTTCGTGCCGTAGCCCCAGACCATGTCGGTCTCGTTCCCCGCCTCGGCGTCGTCGTCGGTGAGGATGGTCTTGTACCAGAACGATCCGGTGACGTAGTACCCGGAGGTCACCTCGAAGACGGAGGGGTAACCGGTGCTCCCGAGCGTGACGTCGGTGATCGAGGCCATCTCGATGCGCGTCGGCAAGCGCCAATCGTCGAACCCTGCGTAGCCGCTCGCGGCGAGCTCGGCGCAACGATCGTAGCTGTCCTGCCAGGTGCCCTGGTCGGGAGGGTTCGCCTTCTCCCAGGTGAGGCAAGTGACGTCATCGCGCACCGCGCCGTTGCCGAGGTCCGTGTACGTCTGCGGATTCGGGACGCCCTCGGGGCTGCTCACCGGCGTCGGCATCTTCCAGCACGCCCACTTGTGCGACCCGCAGGCGCTCTCCTGGCAGGGGCCCGAAGGCTCGTTGCCACCGCTGCCACTCGTGCCGTTCGTGCCTCCGGCGCTCGACCCTCCGGTCCCCGTACCGCCGGCGTTGCTGGCGCCACCGTTCGGAGCGCCCGCGCCTCCAGTCCCGGAGCCGTTACTGCCGCTCGAGTTCCCCGTTCCGCCCGACTGAGGCGCGCCTCCGCCGCCGCCCGCGGCTCCGCTCCCGCCGTCCGCTCCCCCGCTTCCGGAAGGAGCGTTCGGTGACTCTTCCGAGCAGGCGAGAACGCCCACCAGCAAGACCGAAGCGCCGAGCACGTGAAGCGAGGGAGGCATCGAGGATCCTAGGGGCAAGCTCGCGTCGATCTTGCCCCCGAGCTCGACTCGCGAGAAGTAGCGCCTCGAAGGCGGGAAAGTTACGCCGGCGCTCGACATCGCGATTGAACGCGGATCGAGTTCGACCTAGAGCGGATGAATGTGGAACGTGGTGTGGCGGAACGGGAGCGCGATCCTCCTTGCGACGTGGCTCGGCTCGGGTTGCGCTTCGCAGCGAGCGGCAGAGCCGCAGAGCGTTTCGGTGCCGAGCGTCGAAGGGAAAGAGCGCGCGTCCAACGCCGAACCGCTGCTCGTCACGATCGACGCGGCCGGGATCGTTGTCGGCGCCGAACGCTTGGAAAAGCCTGACGCCGAACCGTTGCGCGGCGCATTCGCGCGTCATCGGACAGGGGCGTCGCAGGTGCGAGTCGTCGTGGGAGAGGGCGCCACTTGGCCACAGCTGGCAGCGTTACTTCAAGCGGCACGCAGCACTGACCTGTCGTCATTTCGTCTCGAAACGGGCGAGGCCACGTTCGAGGTCCCGGTCAAGGCTCTGAATCGGGAGCCCACGCACACCCTCGGCGTGACGAACGACGGCGGCGCCTGGTTGCAACCAGGGGGGCTCGAAGCGTCGAGCGAAAGTACGAGACTCCTTTGGTCACCGGGCGATGCCGAGGCCGAGCGCGCTCAGCACGAGAAGCTCTTGGCGGCGTGCTCGACGGCGCCGTGTCGCATCTCGGCTTACTCGAGCCAGGAGACGACGCTCACAGCCCTGATCGCGGTCCTCGCTTCATTCGAAAAGGTGGCCGCCGGCGTCACCTCGCTCGAGTGGGAAATTCGGCCGAACGTCGCCGTTCAGCGCTTGCCGCCTTCGGCTATCCAGGCAGTCGTCCGCGAGCATTTCGGTGTCTTTCGGCGCTGCTACGAGCTCGGTCTCGCGAGAAACCCCGCGCTGACGGGGCTCGTTCGCACCCGCTTCGTGATCGGGCGCGACGGCAAAGTGAGCAACGTCGCCGACGCCGGGTCGGACATTCCCGATCCCGAAGTCGTCGATTGCGTGCTCAAGGCGTTTTACGAGCTCGTCTTCCCGGTGCCGGACGGCGGCATCGTCACGGTCGTCTACCCGATCATGCTCGCGCCGGGCTAGTCGCTAGAGCGACGACTGGAACACGAGCCCTGCCGAGCGATTCGTGACCACCGGCACGACGAAGGTGCTTCGCGCCTTCATCTCCTGGTTGCCGGTGATGAAGAAGTAGGCGCCGACGCCCACCGCGACCAGACCGACGCCGATAGTGACGTTCGCGATGTTGGCGGAGGTGTTGGCGTCTTCGCTCAACTCGGCGCCTCTCGCGCTGCAACGATCGTCAGGGCACCTGGCGTCGCTCTCCGACATTTGATCGAGCGCGCGGATCCCGAAGTACGTGCCCACGCCGAGCAGCGCCACGCCCGTTCCGCCGACGATCAAGCCCGCCGTGCGCTTGCCCTTTCCGGCGTCGGGCTCGGAGCTCGGTGCGGAGTCGGCTTCGGGTGCAGCCGCGGCAGCAGCGCTGCCCGCAGGCGGAGCCTTGCTCGGGGTGAGCGCGGGAACCGTCACGGTGAGGTCGCTCTTCTCACGCGCCACCTCGACCTCGATCGAGAAGTCCTCGAACCCGGCGGCTCGAGCGCGGAGCTGGTGCTTGCCGGGATCGATCGGCATGGCCACGCTCCAGGCAGGGCGCCGAACCGGCGTGCCGTCGAGGAGCACCTCGAGGTCGTCGCTCGGCGCGGCGACGACGACGGTCAGGCGGGACAGGCGCGCCTCGAGCGCCTTCAGGCCCTTCTCGATCGTCTCGATGCGATCGACGCGGTTCTGGCTCCTGGCGAGGGTCAGGGCCTCGGAGTACGAAGACCACGCGCTCGCGGTGAGCCCGGCTTGGTCGTAGCAGACGGCCAGATTCAGCAGAGTGCCGCCGGCGGGATCGAGCCTCTGGCTCTCCGCGAACTTCGGGCACGCCTCGGCGTACCTCTTCTCCTCCATCAGACGCTTCGCGTCGCGAAACAGCGTTTCGGCGAGCGTGACGTCTTGCGCGCTCGGCTCGGCGTGCGCGCGAGGAGCGGCGAGGCCTAGACCTAGGGCGAAAAGGAGCGTAGCGGTCGCACGTGGGGCGCGAGCTTGCGTGAGCGTCGGCATCGAAATCACCGCGACCGTAGGCGTGCTCGGGCTCGAGCGTCAATCGAGGCCGAGCCTCGCCCGCCCGATACATCGGAGAAACGAGGCTCGCGCCGCCGGCGCTCATCAACCTTCCTGGATGCGGTAGACCTCCCAGCGGTGCGAACCCGGGACGATGAGGGGAGCCATCTCACGCTGGTAGTCGGCCATGCGCGGATCGCCGAGCTTCGCCCAGACCGCCTCGAGCGCCGCCAGCGAGTCGAAGCGATGATTGAACTCGATCCGCGACTCGGGCGCTCCGATCGACGCCACCAAGACCTGCGGCTTCGGAAAACCGAAGCTCTCGGCGAGCGGCGTCCACTTCTTCTCGAGTTGAAAGAGCTCGGCCTTCTTACCGAACGGCACGTCGAACGAAAAGCGAGCGATGATCGCCATCCTGTTACCCTCCTCGGGTGCGCCGCCACTTCGGCTCACCTCTCCCGGCAACCTACGCCAGCACGGGCGCTCGCTGAACGGGTCTTTTCGCACCCGGTTTGCGCGGCGAATGAGCGGCACGGTTCCGGATCGCTGCGCTAGAGTGCGCGGCGCAATGAACCGCGTTGCCGTCAGCTCTGCCAGCGTTGCGTCGGTCGGGTACGATCCGGTCGCAGCCGTGCTCGAAATCGAGTTCCAGAACGGCCGGGTCTATCGGTACCTTCACGTGCCGCCTCAGGCTCATCGGTTGCTCTTACAGGCAGACTCGATCGGCGAGTTCGTCAACAAGGTGATCAAACCGCGCTTCGAAGCCGTGCCGGTTTGACGAGAGCGGACCTTGGCCACCGCGGTCGTCCTCATCGCCCTCCTGTTCTGGGTCGGCGTCTTTCTGGTCTACTTCACGGCTCAGGGGCTCACTCCGGGCGAGTTCTTCTTCGGCCGCTACGAGAAGCTGCCCGATGATCTCGGCACGTGGCGAGAGGGGGGCGTGGACGAAAAGTCGGGCCTCCTCGTGGAGGAGCGCCTGCTGCTCCCGGGAGATCGACCCAAGGCTTCGTTTCTCCTGCGCCAGGTGCGGTTCCGTGATCCCGCTACCCGCACCATCGTTCGCGTCGAAGCCGAGCAACGCGTCCCTCGGCGTCGCGTGAGCGCTCGCTCGCGCCGTGAGGTTCCCAAGAAGCAACCCGGTCGGTAGGCAATGCTGTGTGTCTTGCGGATCCATGGTAAGTGGGGGTCGCAGATAACGAGGGTCGCTCTTTCGAGCACTGAGGCGCTCTCGCAAAGGAGTCGTGGCGCACGTCGAAGACGAGATCACCGTTCCTAGGCTGAGCAGGCCCGTCTTCGTCACGCCTTCTGCACCTGCGGCCGCTCCGAGCGCGCCCACTCGTTCTCCGCCGGGCGACCGGCCTTCTCAGGAGTCCTCTCCCTGGCTCGTTCAGCTCGAGCTCACGACTCGAGAGTTCGCGCTGTTTCGTGGTTCGGAGCTCACGCGCAGCGCCGTTGCCTGGAGAGAAGGGATGCCCGAGTGGCGCCCGCTCACCGCGATCGACGCCGAGCGACAGTGGCAACAAATGGCGGACTCTGCGCCACCACCGGCGATGGCGATCTCGGAGCCTCCGCGCTCCGCTTCGAAATCGCCGGCAGGCGAGATAGCCCGGAATCACTGGCCGCATTCCGCCGTGGTCGTAGCGCTGGTCGCACTCGCTGCGATGCTTTTGTTGGTTTGGTGGGGTCCGGTTCAGACCGCGCGTGACGCGGCGTTGCGGGCCGAGCTCGCGGTTCAGCGGCTAGCGCCCATCGTAGAACGCGTCCTGGTCGCTATCGAGGCGAGAGCCGCCGAGGCGAACCGTGCCGCGAGCGTACCCGCTGGCGGCGCCGCGGCTCGATCGCTCGCTTCGAGTGCGCCTCAGGTCCCGGCCAGCGTCGCGCCTCCGCCCCCCTCGGCGTCCGCCGCGCCGGCTCCAGTAGCCTCTGCGAAATCTGCGGCGATGGTCGTCGAACGCGCACAGCTCGCCAGAGCGCTGAGCGGCGCCGTCGAGCGAGCCTCTTCGTGCGCGTCGGGCGCGAGCGGCTCGTTGCGAGCCATCGTCACGTTCGGCCCGAACGGGCTGGTTCGCGCCGTATCGCTCGGCCCCGCGCCTTCCGGAGTGGATCGCGGCTGCGTCTCGAAGGCGCTCTCGAGCGCTCGTGGCCGCCCTTACGAGGGCGAGCCGATCACGATCAAGAAGACGCTCAGGTTCTGAGCTCAGCCTCGCCGCGCGGCGATGCGCGCCGCCGCGCTCTTCCAACCGGCGTCGAACGAGTGTCCCGCCTCGTCGAGATCGATGACGAGCGGCGCGTGATCGGAGGGGATCGGCTTGCCCTTACGCGCTTCGCGGTCGATCTCTGCCCAGACCACGCGCTTGGCGACAGGTTCCGTCACGAACAGGTGATCGATGCGCATGCCCAGGTTCTTGTGGAACGCCCCGGCGCGGTAGTCCCACCACGTATAGCGCTCGGGCTCGGGGTGACGGAGCCGATAGGCGTCGACGAGCCCCCAGCCGAGGAGCTCGCCGATGGCGGTGCGCTCCTCCGGCGAGACGTGAGTACCGCCGTGACACTCGCGCGGGTCCCAAACGTCCGCGTCCGTGGGAGCG
>JAEZYO010001039.1 GCA_023419055.1 Pseudomonadota bacterium
TCGACTTCGCGCTCGAGGCGGAGCGCGAGCACGGCAAGAGCTCGGTCGAGGCGATCTACCAGGCGTGCCTGCTGCGCTTCCGGCCGATCATGATGACGACCTTCGCCGCGCTCTTCGGCGGGCTCCCGCTCGCGCTCGGCAGCGGCACGGGCTCGGAGCTCAGGCGCCCGCTCGGCATCGCGATCGTGGGCGGGCTCCTGGTAAGCCAGATCCTCACGCTCTACACGACGCCGGTGATCTACGTCTTCTTCGATCGCCTGGCGCAGAAGCTCTCGCGCAAGCGCCGCGCAGAGGGCCCTGAACCCGTCGTGGGCGCGACGTGAACATCTCCGCGCCGTTCATCCGGCGCTCGGTGGCCACGGTGCTCCTGCTCGTGGCCATCACGCTCGCGGGCATCGTGGCGTACCGCGCGCTCCCCGTCTCGGCGCTGCCGCAGGTGGATTTCCCCACGATTTCGGTCGCCGCGAGCCTGCCGGGGGCGAGCCCCGAGATCATGGCCTCTTCGGTGGCGGCCCCGCTCGAGCGACAGCTCGGTCACATCGCGGGCATCACCGAGATGACCTCGGCGAGCTACCTCGAGACCACCAGCATCACCCTCCAGTTCGATCTGGATCGAGACATCGACGGCGCGGCGCGGGACGTGCAGGCCGCCATCAACGCGGCCCGCGCCAACCTGCCGCCGGATCTGCCGCGCAACCCGAGCTACCGCAAGGTGAACCCCGCGGAGGCACCGATCCTGATCCTCGGGCTTACCTCCGACACCCACGATCGGGGCAAGCTGTACGACGCCGCCTCGACCATCATTCAACAGCGGCTCTTGCAGGTGCAGGGGATCGGGCAAGTGATCGTGGGCGGGAGCTCGCTGCCGGCCGTGCGCGTGGACCTGAACCCGACCAAGCTGCACGGCTTCGGGCTCGCGCTCGCCGACGTGCGCAGGATGCTCGCGAGCCAGAACGCGAACCTCGCCAAGGGGCAGCTCTCGGACGAGCGCACGACGACCGACATCCTCGCGAACGATCAGCTGCTCGCCGCGAAAGACTACCGCGATCTGGTCGTCAGCTACTCGAACGGCGCCGCCGTGCGGCTCTCGGACGTGGGCAGCGTCGAAGACTCGGTCGAGAACGTGCGCGCCGCCGGCTTCGTCAACGGCACGCCCGCCGTGATGCTCATTCTGTTCCGCCAGCCGGGCGCCAACATCATCGAGACGGTCGAGCGCGTACGCGCGATCTTGCCCGAGCTCGACGCGACCATTCCAGCTGCCATGAACCTCGGCGTGGTGCTCGATCGCACCACCTCGATCCGCGCCTCGGTGAGCGAAGTCGAGCACACGCTCGTGATCGCGGTCGCGCTGGTGATTCTGGTGGTGTTCCTGTTCCTTCGGAACGGGCGCGCCACCTTCATCCCGGCCGTCGTGGTCCCGGCCTCGCTGATCGGCACGTTCGGCGTGATGTACCTCTGCGATCTCAGCATCGACACGCTGTCTCTGATGGCGCTCACGATCGCGACCGGGTTCGTGGTCGACGACGCGATCGTGGTGATCGAGAACGTGTCCCGCCACCTCGAGAAAGGGGCGTCGCCCGTGCGGGCCGCGCTGGAAGGCGCGCGCGAGGTCGGCTTCACGGTGCTCACCATCAGCCTCTCGCTGGTAGTCGTGTTCGCGCCCATCCTCTTGATGGGCGGCATCGTGGGGCGCCTGTTCCGCGAGTTCGCGATCGTGCTCTCGGTCGCGATCCTGGTCTCGCTCGCCATCTCGCTCACGGCGACGCCCATGATGTGCTCGCGGCTGCTCCGCCGTCGGAAGGCCGAAGAGCACGGCAAGCTCTACCGCGCGAGCGAGCGGCTGTTCGAGCGGCTGCTCGGCGGCTACGAGCGCTCACTCGCCTGGGTGCTGCGCCGCCGCCTCATCACGCTGTGCGTGCTCGGCGCGACCGTGGCGCTCAACGTCTACCTGTTCAACATCGTGCCGAAGGGGTTCTTCCCCCTTCAAGACAACGGCACCGTCTTCGGCCAGATTCGAGGCCCCGAGGACGCGTCTTTTTCGACCATGCAGGCCGCGTCGCAAAAGATCGTCCAGATAGCGCGCGAGGACCCCGCGGTGGAGAACGTGGTCGCCGTGACCGGCGGCACCGGCCCCGCCAACACGGGCTTCCTCTACCTCGCGCTCAAGCCGCTCGAGGTGCGAAAGCTCAGCGCGAGCGAAGTGATCGACCGGCTGCGGCCGAAGCTCGCGCGAGTGGAAGGCGCGCAGGCCTTCGTCCAGGCGGGGCAAGATCTCCGGGTCGGCGGGCGACAGAGCGGCGCTCAATACCAATACACGCTCCGCGCGGAGAGCCTCGACGACCTGAACGAGTGGGGCCCGCTCGCGCTCCAGAACCTGCGCAAGCTCCCCGGCTTCACCGACGTGAACAGCGATCAGCAGAACAACGGGCTACAGGCGCAGCTGGTTTACGATCGTCCGACCGCGGCTCGTCTCGGCATTTCCACGAAGGACATCGACGAAGCGCTCTACGACGCCTTCGGCCAGCGTCAGGTGTCCACCATGTTCACGGCGCTGAACCAGTATCACGTCGTCATGGGGGTCGAGCCCCGCTTCTGGCAAGGCCCCCAGAACCTCGACCGTATCTACTTGAAGGCGACCGGAGGAGGAATGGTGCCGCTCTCGGCGGTGGCGCACTACGAGCCCGACACCGCGCCGATCGTGGTCGCGCATCAGGGCCAGTTTCCGTCGGTCACCTTCTCCTTCAACCTCGCGCAGGGCGTCGCCCTGAGCCAGGCCGTAGAGACCATCCGCGGGATGGAGCAACGGATCGGCCTCCCGGGCAGGATCCGGGGCAGCTATTCGGGCACGCTGCAGGCGTTTCAGGCCTCGGTCGCGAACATGCCGTGGCTCATCCTGGGCGCGCTCGCCGCGGTCTACATCGTGCTCGGCATCCTGTACGAGAGCACCATCCACCCCATCACCATCCTGTCCACGCTGCCGTCGGCGGGGGTGGGCGCGGTGCTCGCGCTCCTGCTCTTCGGCGCGGATCTCAGCGTCATCGCCTTGATCGGGATCCTGCTCTTGATCGGCATCGTGAAGAAGAACGCCATCATGATGATCGACTTTGCGCTCGCGGCCGAGCGCGACGAAGGCAAGAGCTCTTCGGAGTCGATCTATCAGGCGTGTGTGCTGCGCTTCCGGCCGATCTTGATGACCACGATGGCGGCGCTGCTCGGCGCGCTGCCGCTCGTCATCAGCACCGGTCCGGGCTCCGAGCTCCGGCGACCGCTCGGCATCACCATCGTCGGAGGGCTCATCGTGAGTCAGCTCTTGACGCTCTACACCACGCCGGTGGTTTACCTCTACCTCGACCGCTTCCGGCTCTGGGTGCTGCAACAGCGCCGGCGCTTCTCTTCGCGCGACCTCGAGCTCGAGGAGGCGAAGCCGTGAACGCGCGCAGCTGGCTCGCGCTCGTCACCTTGACCGGCTGCAGCCTGGCGCCGCGCTACGAGCGCCCGAAGGTCGCCGCTGCTCGAGCCTACAAGGAAGACGGCGCGTGGAAGCCCGCTCGACCGAGCGATCACCTGCTGCGCGGCAGCTGGTGGTCGGTCTTCGGCGATCCCGAGCTCGACGCGCTCGTCACCACCGCGAACGGTGGCAATCAGTCGGTCGCCGCCGCGCGCGCGAACTTCAAGCTGGCCCGAGCGCTCCTGAAGCAGGCTCGCGCCGGCTATTTTCCCAGCGTCGGCGTCACCCCCTCGGTCACCCGCAGTCGCCAGCCGAGCTTCGACGCGAGCGGGGCGCGCACCGGCGTCACCTCGAACCACCTCGTCCTGCCGCTCGACGCGACGTGGGAGCCCGATCTCTGGGGCTCGGTGACGAGCTCGGTCGATTCCGCAAAGCACGACGCGGAAGCGAGCTTCGCGGAGCTCGAGAACGTGCGCCTCTCCGTGCGCGCAGAGGTCGCGTTCGACTATTTCCAGATCCGGGCGCTCGACGGGCTGAAGGAGATCCTCGACTCGACGGTAGTGGCGTACCGGGAGTCGCTCGAGCTCGCGCAGGCGCGCTTCGAGACCGGCCTCGCGTCGGATCAAGACGTCGCGCAGGCCGAGGCGCAGCTCCGTTCGACGGAGGCCCAGGCGAGCGACGTCGGGATCCAGCGCGCAGAGCTCGAGCACGCGCTCGCGGTCTTGATGGGCAAGGCGCCGTCCGAGTTCACGCTGCCGGCGCGCGCCCTCAGCGCGCGACCGGTGGCGGTTCCGCTCGGCGTGCCCTCCACGCTGCTCGAGCGGCGCCCCGACGTGGCGGCCGCGGAGCGCCGCGTCGCCGCCGCCAATGCAGAGATCGGGATAGCCCGTGCCGCCTACTTCCCTACGCTGACGCTGCGCGGAACCGCCGGTTACCAGAGCTCCTCCTTCGCCAACCTGCTCGAGTGGCCGAGCTTCTTCTGGTCGCTCGGGGCGAGCCTCGGGCAGACCCTCTTCGACGGCGGCCGGCGAGAGGGCCTCAGTGACCAAGCTTGGGCAGCGTACGAGGGCGCGGTGGCCAATTACCGACAGACGGTGCTCGTCGCCTTCCAGGAGGTGGAGGACAACCTGGTCGCGCTGCGCCTCTTGGAAGAGGAGCTCGAGGATCAGACCGCCGCGGTCGACGCGGCGAACCGCTACCTTGCGCTCGCCAACGACCGCTACGAGCTCGGGATCGACAGCTACCTCAACGTGGTGACGGCGCAGACCACCCTGCTCGGAAATCAGCGCGCGCTCGTGAACGTACGGCTCCGGCAGATGATGGGGAGCGTCGGGTTGATCAAGGCGCTCGGCGGTGGCTGGAACGTTTCGACGCTCGATCGCGCGACCTCCGACTCCGGGAAATAGACTCGGCACGACGTTTGCGATCGGACGCGATCGGAGTGGACGCCGCGACGAAGGGCGTGCGAAGAAGAACCGATGTCAGAGTCCGAGCCCGAGATCATCGTCCAGCACCGGGAAAACCTGCTCGACCTGCTCTCGGAAGCGGCCGAGATCGAGCACAACCTGATGTGCTGCTACCTGTACGCGGCGTTCAGCCTGAAGGGTGAAGCCGACGGGCTCGGCCCCGACGAGGCGCGGCGCGTCGCCGGTTGGAAACGGCAGGTCATGACGGTCGCCCTCGACGAGATGACCCACCTCGCCCTGGTCGCGAACCTGATGAGCTCGCTCGGCGCGACGCCTCACTTCGGCCGGCCCAATTTCCCGATCAGCCCCGGCTATCACCCGGCGGGCGTCGTGGTGGCGCTCGCCCCGTTCGAGCTCCCGGTGCTCGACCATTTCATCTACCTCGAGCGTCCCGAAGGCGTGGAGCTGCCGGACGGCGCGGGCTTCGAGCAGCCTTTCCGCTATCAGCGCAGCACGCGCGCCGATCGCTTGATGTCGACCTCCCAGGACTATTCGACGGTCGGCCACCTCTACCGAGGGATCCGCAACGGCCTCGAGTCCCTCTCCGATCGACTCGGGGAGCGCGCGCTCTTCCTCGGTAACCCGTGCTCACAAGTGGGCAGCGACCTCGTGTCTCTCCCCGGCATCGCCGAAGTGAAGGACTTGAAGTCCGCGCTCGCCGCCGTCGACACCATCGTGCACCAGGGCGAGGGGTCGCCCACGAGCCCCGACGACTGTCACTACAAGCGCTTCCTCTCGGTGCGCGAGGAGTACGTGGCCTTGCTCGCGGAGCGCCCCGACTTCGCCCCCGCCCGCCCGGTCGCGCGCAACCCGGTGATGCGCCACCCCTTCGACACGCGCGGCCGCGTCTGGATCAACGAGCCCGAGTCGGCGCGCGTGCTCGATCTCGCGAACGCCGTCTACACCTTCATGCTCCGGCTCCTGGTCGAAGCGTTCGGCAGCGACGCGCACAGCGCGAGCGAACGCAAGGTCTTGCTCGACTCGGGGATCGAGCTGATGCGCCTGATGACGCTCGTCTGCGAAGAGCTGACGCGCATGCCGGCGAACCCCGAGTATCCGGGCGTGAACGCGGGCATCAGCTTCGCGATGCTGCGCGCGTCCGTCACGCCGTTCGGGCGCCTGGGAGTGTGGAAGGTGCTGTCCCAGCGCTGTTTCGAGCTCAGCCGCGGCGCCTCGCGCCTCGCCCCGGTGCAGCCGAAGCTGTTCAACACCGCGTGCGAGCGCCTGCACGGCATGGCGACCCGCTTCGCCACGCTGGACCGCTCGCACTCGCCCAAGAGCTCGGGGAGCCAACACTCCGTACCGGCGCCGGCGCCTGTCGCGACGCCTGCTACAGCGCCCGCAACGGCGCCCGCGATCGAAGAGGTGCGCGGCAAGAACCTGCTGGTGAAGTACGAGGGCAAGCGCTGCATTCACGCGCGTCACTGCGTGCTCGGCCAACCCAACGTGTTCCTCGCCAACGTGCAGGGCCCCTGGATCAAGCCGGACGACGCGACCAGCACCGAGGGGCTCGTCGCGACCGCGCATCAATGCGTGTCCGGCGCCATCACCTACGAGCGCCTCGACGGTGGGCCCGAGGAGCCGGCTCCGCTCGTCAACGTATTGAGAGTGCGAGAGAACGGCCCGCTCGCGCTCCACGCCGATCATGATATCGC
>JAEZYO010000488.1 GCA_023419055.1 Pseudomonadota bacterium
CGCTCGAGCCCTTCGCGAGGCTGTTCGAGGACTCGGTCCGCGACCTTGCGGCCGCCTCGGACCGGATCTTGCGCAAGCACGGCAAGACCATCATCGACAAGCAGTTCGCGACCAAGCGCCTGGCCGACATCCTGATCGATCTGTTCGTCCTCGCCTCCGTGCTCTCGCGCGTCGACGCCTCCTTGCGGGAGAAGGGCGTCGAGGCCGGCGCGCGCGAGATCGAGATCGCCCGCACCTTCGCTGGGCAGGCGCGGCGACGCATCCGAAGCACGGTCGCCGAGATCGACGACAACGACGACGAGTCCATCAAGCTGCTCGCGGACCACGCCTTCGCGGAAGAGAAGTTCTCCTGGGATACCCGCTAGCCGCGCATGGGTGCGCTACCACATCGCCCGGCCGTGCCTCGTGAGGGGCGCGGCCCCGGGGGGCATTGATCCCCGCCTCGGGCGCGGTGAGCGTCCTGCCTCATGAAGCTCCGCCCCAACAGCAGCTTGCTCATGATCGGTGACTCGATCACGGACGCAGGCCGTTCCTACGACGCCTACCCGAACGACGCGGTGGGGTCGCTCGGCCGTGGCTACGTCGCGCTCGTGAGCTCGCTCTTGGAAGCACGCTACCCGGCGCACCGGCTGGCGGTCTACAACCGCGGCATCAGCGGCAACACCGTCCGTGATCTGGCCGCGCGCTGGCAGAGGGACGTGCTCGATCTGAAGCCCTCGTTCGTCTCGATCATGATCGGCACCAACGACGTCTGGCGCCAGTTCGATTCACCCTACGGTGAGAGCGCCGTGCACCCGGAGGAGTTCGAGGCCACGCTCGACGGCCTGGTCTCGAAGACCACGCCGCTCGTGGGAGGCCTCGCGCTCATGAGCCCGTTCTTCCTCGACCGGTCGAGAGAAGACCCGATGCGCCGGCGCATGGATGAGTACGGCGGCATCGTGCGGCGGGTCGCGGAGCGCCACGCAGCGACCTTCGTGGATACCCAGGCCGCCTTCGATCGACACCTCGAGCACCAGCACTCCTACCGCCTGAGCGGGGATCGCGTGCACCCGAACCTCACGGGTCACGTCATCCTCGCGCGGGCGTTCCTCGAAGCTGTCGAGTTCGCTTGGTAGAGCGCGATCGCGAGCCCTGCGGGTCGAGCTCGCCCGCAAGGAACGCCACCTTGGAAAGGCCCGAAGGCCGCGGATCCCTTGCCCGAACGCCGCCCGCCGCGGGCTCAATCCGGCAGAGCCCCGGATCTCCCCTGAAAATCGGTGCAGACCGGCCTCTCCGAGGGTAATAGTCGGCTTTCGATGGCAGCCTCGAAGCTTACTTCCCGCCCCACCGTTCGCGAGAACACCGGAGATGATCTGGGAGCCGCGGAGCTCGCGCGCCGCGTAGCCGACGCCCTGAAGAAGTTTCGAGCCGAGCGCCGTCTGTCCCTCGACGACCTCGCCGCGCGCAGCGGCGTGAGCCGTGCCGCTCTGTCTCAGATCGAGAGCGCGCGCACCAACCCGACGCTGGCGGTGCTCTGGAAGATCGCGGTCGGACTCGAGATCCCGTTTCACGATCTGCTCGGCACCGGCGGCGAAGAGGCGGTGCGCGTGCTCAAGGCGGGCGACACGCTGCCGCTGAAGAGCGCGGACGGACGCACCGAGACGCGCCTTCTGTCACCGGGCGGCGCGAGCAGCGACCTGGAGGTCTACGAGCTGAGGCTCCAGCCGAAGGCCCTCCACCGGAGCGATCCGCACGCCAAGGGCACCACCGAGACGCTCATCATCCTCACGGGTGCGCTCAGGCTCACGGTCGGCAACGCGAGCTACGACCTCGGCGTGGGCGACTCGGTGTTCTTCCGCGCCGACGTCGCGCACGAGTACGAGAACCGAAGCAGCCGCGAGACCCGCTGCATCAACACCATCCGCTACGTGCGCTGACGAGCAGGCTCGGCATTCCGAAAGCCGTTGTCCGATAAACTGGACAGCGCGCGCGCCCGCCCTGCTAACGGCGATGCGAAGCGAACTGATTTCGCGGCCGGTGAAGGCCCAGGTGCTCGCGGTAGGTCTCTCCCGAATAGTGAGTGCGCACGAGCCCGCGACGCTGGAGTTCCGGCACGACGAGCTCCACGAACGCCTCGAACCCGCCGGGCAAGAGCGGCGGCACCACGTTGAAGCCGTCCGCGCCCCCGCTCGAGAACCACTCTTCCATCATGTTGGCGATGCGCTTCGGCGATCCGATGACCTGGATGTGACCCTTGGCGACGTTGAAGCGGAGCACCAGCTCCCGAATGGTGAGGTTCTCCCGACGGGCGAGCTCGGTGAGCTGCTTCCAGCGCCCCTTGCCGTTGGCCGAGGCGGGCAGGTCGGGCAGCGGCCCGTCGAGCGGGTAGGCAGAGACGTCGACGCCCATCAGGTTCACGCCGTGCTCGAAGTCGACGAGCGCCTGGAGCTCTCCGAAGAGATCCTGTGCCTGCTGATCGGTGTGACCGACCACGACCGAGAGTCCGGGCGTGACCTTGAGCTGGTCGGGCTCACGCCCGTACTTCGACATGCGCCCCTTCACGTCGGAGTAGTAGCCGCGAGCCACCTCGAGAGACTGAGCGGACGAGTAGACCATCTCCGCGACCTGGGCGGCGAACTCGCGCCCGGTGTCGGAGTTTCCGGCCTGGACGATCACCGGATAGCCCTGGATGGGGCGCGCCACGTCGAGCAGGCCATCCACGGAGAAGTGCTTCCCTCGGTGCGAGACCACGTGCGCGTCACGGGGATCGAAGAAGAGCCCGGCGCGACGATCCGGACTGTCGAACGCCTCGTCCTCCCAGCTGTCCCAGAGCTTCTTCGTCACCTCGACGAACTCGGCCGCGCGATCGTAGCGCTCCGAGTGCTCGGGCGACGACGGCAGACCGAAGTTCTTCCCGGTGGCGTCCGAGAAGGACGACACCACGTTCCAACCCGCGCGTCCCCCGCTGATGTGGTCGAGTGACGCGAGCGCGCGCGCGACGTTGTAGGGTTCGCTGAAGTTCGTGTTCACCGTCGCGACGAGGCCGATCCGATCGGTCACCGCGGCGATGTTCGCGAGCAAGGTGAGCGGCTCGAACTGGAAGCTCATCCCCATCCGGCTCCGCTGTTCCAGGTTCGTGCCCGCGTTGCCGATGAAGTCGGCCATGAAGAAGGTGTCGAACTTCGCGTTCTCGGCGAGCTTCGCGAGGCGCTGCCAGTAGCGCGTGTCCGGGCGACCGTTGCCCGACGACGTCGGGTGCCGCCACGCCGCGGGGTGATGCCCGAAGCGCATGAAGAAGGCGTTCAAGAC
>JAEZYO010000576.1 GCA_023419055.1 Pseudomonadota bacterium
AAGGAGGGAATTCCGCGGGGCCCCACCCCACGCGGCCGCTTTCCCCCGTCGGGGATCGACGCGCTTCGCGATCCTCGAAGGAGGGCGAAGCGCGTCGCGGCGAGCGCACCGGCTCAAACCGTTTGTCGCTCTAGCGCGGCGTTTAGAGCCAGAAGCCCGCCATTTTCTCGATTTTCAGAATGCAAAACGACGCGTCGACGCCCCTCGCGGCCATTTTTCAAATCAAAAACGAACGCCGGACCGGATTTCGGAGCGTTTCTGAAATGCAAAACGCGTCGACGGGCGGGCTCCGTCTCATTTTGCACTTCGAAAACGAATCGAGAACGCGTCCGTTGCGCGTTTCGCGTTCTGAAAGTGCTCGGCGAAGACGCTCGCGGACCGTTTTTGATTTGCAAAATGCGACCCGAGCGCGTCGTTGCCGCGCTTCGGTGTGCCTCGAGGACTCGCTGAGCGCTCGGCGCGCGTCAGAAACGACGAAACGAACCTAGTGCGGAATCACGCCGCCGAAGTACGCGCCGGCCAGCCCCGCAGCCACCGCGAGGAACACGATCAGCGTGATCAGCCCACCCTTGCCTGCCGAGGTCGGATGCGGCGGCGGTATCGACGGGAGACGCTGCGCGGGGGGCGCGACCGGGGGAGCGACGGGCGGCGGCGCGGGAGTGGCCGGGTAGGCGCCGGCAGGAGTCGGAGCGCGCACCGGCTTCGGGATCTCCTCTTCGTCCTCGAGCGCGGCGAGGTTCCCGAGCTCGAAGGAGCCCGAGGTCGGCGGCTCCGAGCCAGCGTCGTTACGACCCAGCCCGAGACCAGCGCCCCAATCGGGGACATTGTCGAAGGAGGCGAGGCTCAGCGGGATCGAACCTTGCTGCGGGCCCGACATGCGTTCGCCGGTGGGCAGCGAGGTGAACTCGAACAGCGCCTGATCGATGAGCGACCCGATGTTCGCGCCGCGGCCGGCCTGCGCGCGCTTGCGCGCCATGCGGTCGCGCCAGATCGGGATGACGAGCTGCGCGATGTCGAACGACGAGACCGAGCGCCCGAGGTGGAAGAGCACCTGGTTGAGATCGCTCCCGAGCTCGCGCGCGGTCTGGTAACGCTGCTTGGGGTCGCCGGCGAGCGCCTTCGCCAGCACTCGCTCGAGGCGATCGCCGACGTTCGGGTTGAACTGCTTGATGGGCGGCACGCGCGCGGCCTGCACCATGCGCACCGTCTCGAGATCGGTGTCGCCCATGAACAGGCGGCGACCTGCGAGGAGCTCCCACAGAATGATGCCGACCGCGAAGACGTCGGTGCGGGCGTCGATGGGCAAGCCCTGCGCCGCTTCGGGCGAGAGATAGCTGAACTTGCCCTTGATGATCCCGGGCTCGCTCTTTTCGAGCTGGCTGTTCGCTTTCGCGAGGCCGAAGTCCACGATCTTCACCTCGCCGAAGCGCGTGATGAGGACGTTCGGCGGCGACATGTCGCGGTGCACGATGTTCAGGGAGTCGCCGTTGCCGTCGGTGAGCTCGTGGGCGTAGGCGAGGCCTTCGCAGATGCGCACACAGATGAGGCACGCCTCTTCGACGGGGAACGGCTGGTTGGTCTTGCGGCGGTGCTCGATGACTCCCTTCAGGTCGGAGCCGTCGACGTGCTCCATGACGATGAAGTAGGTGTTGTCACCGACGCCGATGTCGAAGACCTGAACGCAGTTCGAGTGGGAGAGGTGCGCGGACAGGCGCGCCTCGTCCAGGAACATGCCGATGAACTGCTTCTTCTCGGAGAGGTGCGGCAGAACGCGCTTGATCGCGACGATCTTCTTGAAGCCCTCGAGCCCCGCGCTCTCGGCGCGGAACACCTCCGCCATGCCTCCGGAGGCGATCTTTTCCAGAACCTTGTAGCGTTGCTGTTGTTGAGCCATCCGCGAGGGGCGACGCAGCCGGGACGCTTCGGCCGCGAGGTTCGACAGTACGGCCAAGGTTCAGGGAGGGTCAAGCCGACCGCTGGCCCGGAGCTTGACCTCCGCCCCGGAACCTTGGATATACGCGAGCGCGATGAGCGACGCTTCCCACGCTTCGAGCGCCCACGAGAGTCATTCGGCGCACGCCCATGACGTGTATGAGGGCACGCCCGCCGACACGATTCCGCCCGATGAGCCTCACACGCCGGGGTGGCTTCCGATCGTCGGGGTGGGCCTCACGCTGGCCGCGATCCTGTTCTTCGCGGTGAACCACGAGGACAGCGCGTCTGCCGCCGCTGCCGGGGCTGCCTCGGCTGCTCCGGAGGCTCAGGAGGCCGCGCCGGCTCCGGCGAACGCTCCGACCCCGGCGCCGCAACCGGAGGGGACCGCAGCGGCGCGTCTCCCTGGTCTCCCCGGGATCCCCTCGGCCTTCATGCGGCCGCGGCCGGGTGCTTCCGCGCAGCCCCTGCAGCCGGGCGTTCGCGCTCCGGGACAGGCCCCGGCGGGCGCTGGTTCCGGCCCGCGACCGGTGCGCCGTCCGCCTGCGGACGACCACGCGGGGCACGGCCACTAACTTTCCGCGGGGTAGGGCGCGAAAAGTTGTCGCCTTCTTCGCGATCGTGTGGCAAAGCCTCCGCCACCTTCGGGGCTGTAGCTCAGTTGGGAGAGCGCTTGCATGGCATGCAAGAGGTCAGGGGTTCGATTCCCCTCAGCTCCACCGAAGAAACCTGAATGAAGAAAGCCCGCCTAGCGCGGGCTTTCTCGTTTCTGGATCGCCAAGGGCGTCAGGGAGAGCGAATCGCCATAGGCGTCGCCCGATGCCGATCCCGGCCTCGCCTGGAGACTGACTTACTCGAGGTAGGCGGCGAGCCCGAGGCCGCTCTCGGAGATCCCCTCGGCCACGAAGCCTGCGAGCAGGCGGGCCCCGTTCTCCTGAAAATGAGTGCCGTCGACCGTGCCGTCCCCGCGTAGGAGGAAGACGTCTTCCGGCGTGGGCGCGGGGCAGATGGCCTTCAAGTGGTCGACCGCCTTCTGGTTGAGGTCCGCCACCGCGATGTCTTCCGCTGCGCCGAGGTCGCGCATGGCCTGCGCGTACGCCCCGGTGCCGTTGCCGCCGGTGCAATAGGCCGAGTTACGTGGCGGCGGCGTGACGAGCACGGGCGTCGCCTGCTTCTCGCGAGCGCCGTCCACGTACTGCATCAGGTACGCTTTGAAGTCGGTGTTCGGGTCGAGGTAGTACGGGATGGTTTGCCCGTTCAGCTCGTAGGTCGCGGTCTTGTGGCTGTCGTTGGTGCCGAACTGGACGAGGAAGTAATCGCCGGCCTGAATGTCCGCGAGGATCTCGTCGAGGCGCCCCTCGTCGATGAAGCGACGTGAGGTGCGCCCGCCGATGGCGCGGTTCTCGATGGTCACGAGATCCGAGACGGACTCGTGCAGCATCTGACCCCAGCCTGCTTGGTCGGTCGTGCTCGCGGTGTCGGCGTAGGTGGAGACCGTCGAGTCGCCCGCGATGTACACCGTGATCGGGCCGAGCGGCGCGCTGGCGCCCGAGCCGCCGCTCCCTGCAGAGCCCGCGCTGCCGCCAGTGCCCGCGCCGCCTGAGGTGCTCGAACCAGCGC
>JAEZYO010000598.1 GCA_023419055.1 Pseudomonadota bacterium
ATCGAGCGCTGCTCGCGGTACGACGCCTTGCGCGCGGGCGATGTCGCGCACCGCTTGCTCGCCGACGTCGAGCTCGCCCACGCGCGCGAGCACTCCTTCCGGAAGCTCGGCAGCCTGGGAGCTCGGCCGCTCCGCGGCCGGCGAACAGCCGGCGACGATGGCGACGAGCGCGATGCTGCGCTTCACCTCGAGCCCGCCTTGGGCCGGAGCAGATCGACCGACGCCTTGAGCGCAAGCCCTCCGGCGGCGAACCAGTAGAGCGCGGCGAGATCGTTGCTCGCGCTCAGCTGATGCACGCCGATGCCGAACGCGGTCGCGGCGCCGGCGAGCAGGAACAAGCTCAAGACGTCGATGACCTTGCCCATGGGAAATCCGCTCGGCGGCGGGAAAGTCTAGCCCAAACCGGCCGCGACCGGGCTCCGCCTTTCGCTCAGCTCAGCACCATCCACACGAGCCCGGCGACGGCCAGGACGGCGAGCACCGCGAGCGCGCCGGCGGCCGAGTTGAGACGCGAGGCGGGGCTCCGCGCCACGCGCGGCTGTCCGAAACCGAGCGCGAGGTTCGCTCCCGCCGACAGCACGGCCGCGCCGGCCGCGAGCGAGAGCGCATGAGCGAGGATCGCGTGATCCGGCCGTTCTACACGATAGGCGAGCGCGACCGGCAGGAGGCCGCCCACACCGGCCACGACCGCCACCACCCAGGCCGCAAGGGGCAGCCGAGTGCGGGCCGCGAGTGGGGCCCCCTCGAGCACGTTCGGATCGTCCTCGGGCACGTGCCCGCGCCCTCGCATCCTTCCCCACCCGAAGGCATAGAGCAGCCAGCCCGCGGCCCCGAGCGCGGCGCGCACCGGATCCAGCCTGTCCGGGCCGATGACGGGCCCGAGCTGCCACCAGGCGAGCGTGGAAAAGCCGACGAACGCGTAGATGCCGACCGCTCGCGACAGGGCGGGGCGATCGAAAGAGAACAGCGGACCGAGGACCAGGCACACCAGGGAGAGCAGCGAGAGCACCCGGGCCGGGGCCCCCACGCCCGCGCTCGTCGCCGGTTGGGCGATGGTGAGCAGCCAGGCGTAGAGCCCCGGGAAGAGAATGTTCGCCCGCTCCGCGAGCCTTCGCGCGTCGAACACCGAGGCGGTGGGAGAACCCTGGGTTTCGCTCACTCGCGCCTTCAGCCCGCCGCGTTCTCCACGAAGCGCAGGAAGGTGAGCACGGCGTGACCCGTCGCACCCTTCGGGTAGAGACCCCGCGCGCGGTCCGCCAACACGGGACCCGCGATGTCGCAATGGATCCACGGCAGGCCACCCGTGAACTCGCGCAAGAAGAGCGCGGCCGTGATCGAACCGCCGTAGCGATCCGCGGTGTGCTTGAGGTCGGCCACGTCGCTCTTCAGCCCTTCGGCGAGCTCGTCGAGCAAGGGCAGGCGCCAGAAGGATTCGCCCGCCTCGCGCGCGGCGCCCTCGAGGGACGAGGCCAGGTCGTCGTCGGTCGCGTAGAAGGCCGAGCAGGTCTTGCCGAGCGCGACCAGCGCGGCGCCGGTCAGCGTCGCGGCATCGATGATGAGATCCGGCTTCAGCCGCGCGGCGTAAGTGAGGCAGTCCGCGAGCACCAGGCGCCCTTCGGCGTCCGTGTTGATGATCTCGACGGTCTTGCCGTCGAGCGACGTGAAGATGTCCGCGGGTCGGTAGGCGGCGCCGTCGGGCATGTTCTCGGCGGCGCCGACGATGCCGTGGACCTCGACGTCGGGCGCGACCTCCGCGACCGCGAGCATCAAGCCGAGCACCGCGGCGGCGCCCGACATGTCGCTCTTCATGTCACCCATGCCCGGCGCGGGTTTGATGCAGAGACCACCCGAGTCGAAGGTGAGGCCCTTACCGACGAAGACCAGCTTCTTCTTTTTCTTCTTCGGCACGTACGACAGGTGGATGAAGCGCGGCTCGTTCTCGCTGCCTTGACCGACGGCGTAGTGGAGGTTCATCCCGGCGGCGGCGATGCCCTTCTTGTCGAGCACCTTGATCTTCAGCTGGTGATCCTTGGCGATCTTCCGAGCTACCTGGGCGAGCGCCTCGGGAACCACCACGTTCGGCGGCTCGTTCACCGCGTCACGAGCGAGACCGACCGCGTCGGCGATGCGCAAGCCGAGCTCCACCTTCTGCTTGTCGGCGGGCGTCGGCTTCTTGGCCACGTAGACGCTGACCTTGGCGATTTCGCTCTTCGGCTTGCGATCGCCCGTGAAGTACTTGGTGAACCGGTAGGCGCCGAGCCCGACTCCCTCGCCCACGCTGCGGAGATCCACGTCGGCTCCCGGTAGTGAGAGCGCCACGCTCTCCACTTGCGGACCACCCGCCGAGCGCACCGCACCCGCGACGAAAGATCTGAGCCGGGCTCGATCGAACTTTTGCTCCTCACCTGCGCCGAGCACCAAGAGGCGGCGCGCCTTCAGGCGCCCGAGCGTCGGGATGTCGAGCACCTGCTCGGCCTTGCCTTCGAACTCGACCGCCTTCGCGTGTTCGAGGAGCCCGCCGCCGAGTGCCTTGTCGATCGCTTGTAGAACCGGGTGCGCTTTGACGCCCCCTTGAAAGACTCCGACGATCAACGTGTCGGCGCGCGCTGCTGCGACATCGCCGTTCAGAAGCTCTAGCTTCAACGCCATTAGGTTTTCTTCCTCGCCCTTCTGGGGGCTCGGGAACGTAGCCCGGCGAGCGGGTTCTCGCAAAGCCCCGTCGCACGCCGGCCGAACCTGGCCTATTCTCGGGTTTGTATGAACGAATCAAGACGGCTTCACTCGAGCGCTTGCGCGAGCGCCGCCCTCCTCGGTTTCATGCTGGTCTCGGCTCGAGCCGTTGCGCAGGAATCACCGCCGCCTTCGACCGGCGCCTTTCCCCCGGCGCAACCCGCGCCCGCTCAGCAGCCTTACCCGCCACCTCAGCAACAGCAGACTTATCCTCCGCCCGGGCAGCAACAGACCTACCCGCCGCCTCAGCAAGAGGCCTATCCTCCGCCCCAGCAACAGCAGACCTATCCTCCGCCCGGGCAGCAACAGGCCTACCCGCCGCCTCAGCAAGAGGCCTACCCGCAGAGTTATCCTCCGCCGCAAGACGGAGGTTATCAGGCGCCGCCTCCCCCGCCCGCTCGCCCCGAGGAAGGCTTCAAGATGCCGCCCTGGTCGGTGCGGATCGATCCCTTCAACTGGCTCCTCGAGGGCCGGCTCGGACTCGAGCTAGAGGTGGGGCTGCTCAAGTTCATGAGCGTCGAGCTCGTGCCCGTCTTCGTCGTGAACGATCAGCCCCCGACGCTCAACTTCAACGGCATGGAGGACGTCCTCTACCAGCACTCGAACGGTCTCGGGGCGCTCGCCGGGAGCTCGCTCAGCGTCGGGTTCTGGCTCGAGGGCAAGCCGTTTCACGGCTACGTGCTGCGCGCCATCCTGACGAACTACGGGTACACGTACGAGACCAAAGACGACCTCGGGAAGATCGACGAGGTCGACCACACGGAGCGGCACTTCTACGGCTACATCGGCTCGCAATCGACCTGGGGCGCCTTCACCATCGGCGGCGGAATCGGCCTCGGCGTGGAGCTCAACAAGGAGCAGCGCTGCTTCTCTACCAACTCCGTCGCGAGCGCGCAGACCAGCGGTTGCCGGGACGACGACGAGCAGCTCATCGCGCTCGATCGCACCGTGAGCAAGGTCGCGGACGTGAACTCGCCCCTCCACCCGATCCAGCTCATGGCACGCTTCTCGCTGGGCATCGTCATCGACTGATGGAGTAGTAAAATGGGGATCACGATCGTCACTGGTGCAACGGGAGCGTTCGGCAGCGTGCTCGTGAAGGCGCTCGCGGCGCGTGGCGATCGCGTGATCGCGGTCGTGCGCCCTGGAGGAAAGAGCGACGAGCTCGCGAACGAGCCCGGAGTCTCGCGGAAGGAGATCGACCTTCTGTCGCGCGACGGCTGGAAGCTCGCGCTCGACGAGATCGAGCGCGACGGGCTCGTTCCCGACGGAGCGGTGCTCTCCGCCGGCAACTGGATGGGCGGCGAGCGCCTGCACGAGAGCACCGATGATCGCATCTGGCGCGCGATGCTGGAGAACAACCTCGAGACGGCGCACACCTCGCTCGCGTCCCTCTTGCCGGGCATGGTGAAGCGACGGCGCGGCAGCGTCGTGCTCGTCGGCTCGCGCGCGGTAGAGCGACCGTGGGAGAGCGCGGGCGCCTCCGCCTACGCCGTGGCCAAAGCGGCCGTCGTCGCGCTCGCTCGAGTGACCGCGCAAGAGGTGATCGCCGAGGGCGTGCGCGTCAACGTCGTGTTGCCGTCGATCATCGACACGCCGCCCAATCGAGCCGCGATGCCGAACGCCGATTTCACGCGCTGGGTCGCCCCGGAAGCGCTCGCCGGCACGATCGCCTTCCTGCTCTCGGACGCGGCTCGCGACGTGACCGGCAGCGTGATCCCGGTTTACGGCCGCATCTGAGGCGAATTCACCAGTACTTTTCGGTCGTGATGTGGCCGGGCTTGCGCTGCCGGTGCTTGCGCAGGCCGCGCGCTTCGAGGAGCTTCGTCAGCTCTTCGACCATGGCGGGGTTGCCGCACAACATGAGGTGGGAGCGCTCCGCGCTGAGCGCTTGCCCGGCGTACGCTTCGAGCGACCCGTCCTCGAGCGCGGTGGTGATGCGGCCGTGCACCACGCCAGGCGCCGCGGGCTCACGGCTCACGACCGGGACATAGGAGAGGCGCCCGACGTGAGTCGCGGAGAGCGTTGCGAGCAAGTCGCGGTAGCTCAAGTGTGCGCACTCTCTCACACCATGAACCACCACCACGCGCGGGAAGCGCCGCCAGATCTCGTCGGAGCGCAGGATCGAGAGGAAGGGCCCGAGGCCGGTGCCCGTGGCGACCAGCCAGAGCTCACCCGCGTCGGGCACGTACTTCAGCGTGAAAAAACCCTGTGGATGACGTTCGACCTCGAGCTCGTCCCCTTCCTTCAACGAGAGGAGGACCGGGGTGAGCTGTCCCCCGCTGACTTCGGTCAGGTAAAATTCGAGCGGCTCACCCGGGGCTGACGCGACGGAGTACGCGCGGAACACGAGCTCACCGCCGATGCGGAGCCCGATGTTCAGGAACTGCCCCGGTTCGAAACGATCGACCTCGGCGTCGAGTCGGATCGTGACAAGCCCGGGTGCCCATTGTCGACGTTCGAGAATGCGACCTGTGGACCACGTCATTTATCGAAGTGTCGCCTTGGGAAAGATCGAGCCTGAGTGAGCGAGGACCGAGATTCGCAAATTTAAGCCAAAGCGGAGCTCTCGTCGCGGAGTTCGCGAAAAACGGAGCAAGAGCGCGAATAGTGTGTACCCTAGTTCTTCGGATGGCGCTCGGTGTCACTTGCCCCGCGTGTGGCAAAGCCTTCTCGATCACCGACGAGATCTATCAACGTAAGGTCTCGGGTCGTGTCGTTACGATCAAATGCAAGCAGTGTCAGGCTGGCATTCGGGTCGACGCCACGAACGTAGACGACGTGAAGATCGCTCCGGCCGCCAAAGGCGCGGCCGTCGATGATCAGAAGATCGAAACCAAGTCGGTCGGCCCCGACCCTTCGCAGCTCCAGCGCATGCGTCAGCCGACGCTGCTCGGGATCACTGCTCCGGGTGCCGCAAAGCCCCAAGCGGAAGAACCCCCGCTCGAAGCTCCTCCTCCACCGCCTCCGCCGGTCGAGGCAGCTCCTCCGCCTCCTCCACCGGTCGAAGCTCCCGCGCCCAAGGCCGCGGCTGCCGCTCCGGCCCCCGTAGCCGCAGAAAAGCCCGCCGCCTCGCCGGTGCCCAAAGCAGTGCCGAAGCTCGGTCCGACCCCGGGAGCTCCCGCGGTGGGCGCAAAAGCGGCGACTCCCATCAGGACTCCACTCGGAGCGAAGGTGGCGCCCGCTCCTGCCGCTGGGGCCACCGCTGCCAAGGCAGGACCGGCGACCGCGCCCGCTGCCAAGGCGGCTCCTGCCGTCGCTCCGAAAGCGGCGACCGGGCTGACTCCGAAGGCACCCGCCGTAGCGCCGAAGGCGGCGACACCCGCGCCCGTGGGGGCGGGCAAAGTCACCTCTCCGCTCGGCGCCAAAGCGACTCCAGCGGTCACCCCCAAGGCTCCTGCCGTTACACCGGGAGCCAAGCCCGGCCTCGGCGCGAAGCCGGCCGCGGCTCCGCTCGCCGCCAAGGCGGCGCCCGCCCCCGCTGCGAAAGCGCCCGCCCCCGCTCCGGCGCCGGCGGCCAAGCTTGCCGCGACGCCCAAGCCCTCCGCGGTGGCTGCTCCACCAGCCCCACCGCCGAGTGACACGGAAGATCTGTGGGCAGTCGAAGGCGCCGACGGACAGGATCGCGAGCTCGGGATCGCCGAGCTCGGCAAGGAGATCGAGGCCGGAACGATCTCGCTCGATACCCTCGTCTGGCGTGAGGGCATGGCCGAATGGCTCGAGGTGACGCGAGTCCCCGAGCTCGAAAGCTACGTCAAGAAGGCCGGTAAGGCCGCGCCTGCTCCCGCTGCACCGGCACCGGCACCCGCGGCCGCGACGGAAGAAGACGAGGACGAGGCGACGACGGTGATGCGTCCGCCGCCGGAGTTGCTCGAGCTCTACGCCGCGAAGCACGAGGCTCCGGCGCCGAAAGGTCCCCCGCCTCCTCCCCCCGCTGCGGGACGGCGAGCCTCGTCGCCAGAACTTCCAAAGCCGGCTCCACCACCTGCTCAGCCCGACTACGACGACGACGGCGTCGTCACGAGCGCGCCGGCTCATCTCGCAGCCGCCGCTGCCAAGGCGCCCGCCGCGCCGCCTCCGCCG
>JAEZYO010000602.1 GCA_023419055.1 Pseudomonadota bacterium
CTCGTCCACGAGCTTGTCAGCCGCGTCCTCGCAGTCGTTGTTGCCGCAAGCCACCGCGCCCAGGCCGAGCACCACCGTCAAAATGCAAAACACCCGATTCATGATTCTCCTCCTTCCACCGTCGCCCTCTCGGACGACCTCAGCGCGAACTAGAGCATTCGCGTCCATGCGCAGGTACGTGAAATTCTCGGAGGTTCTTCCCCGCGTTGCGCAAGGATCCGCCATATTCAAAGCTCCGTCAGGCTCTCTGGGGACGGCTCGAAGCGCCGCGAGGGCGGCGTGTGAGAACATCGGAAACCGGTTCCGGTGCGAACGCTTTCGCACCAGGCGCATGCACGCATCGATGACGAAGGGCTAGCCGCGGGCTAGCGCGAGCGCAGTTCCGTTATCGATAAAACCCGCGCTACCAAACCGAGCGATCGGCCAATCGGAAATATCGATCAGGCGGAGGGAAGATCCGCGCGTGCGTCTCGTAGAACCCGAGGCCTCCGAATGGAGCACACGCGACGCGGGGCCCGGTCTAAAGTGTTCGGTCCGCGGCGTTACCCGCGTCCCCCAAGGAGCCTGGAGCGAGATGAGAATCGCGTATTTGATGGTGTTGGTGGTTGGTGTCACCGGGGCTTCGGCGACCGGTTGCAAGAAGATCGCGTCGCTCGTGACGGACAAGGCCGCGAGCGCGGCGACGGAAGCGCTGGCCGGCGGCAACAGCGCGGCGCACGAGAGCGTCGGCAACTACAACAAGGGCTTCAATCTCCTGATCGACGACCCGCAGAAGATGATCGAGGAGTACTACAGCAAGATTCCGAAGGACGGGCCGGAGGACGGCAAGAAGTACACGCTGTTTCCGCGGCACAACTTCGCCCAGAACAAGATCGCGGACATCAAGAAGGCGTTCGACGAGGGCGACAAGGTAGCGCCCGCAGAGCTCAAGCACCTCGGGCCGCTCGCCAAGGCCTGCAGCACGGACATCGAGAAGGTGCTCGAGACCTTCAAGGCTGCGCACCAGTACTACGACGCCGAGGACTACAAGGACGACAAGGGCGCGAAGGGCAAGGAGCTCCACGCGACGTTCGTCAAGGCCAGCGAGACCTTCCAGCAAGATCTGGAGAAGTTCGAGGCCGCCCTGTCGGTGATCGAAGAGAAGCAGATGGCCGAGGAGCTCAAGCAGTTCGAAGCCGAGAAGGGCTACGGCTATTGGTTCCGCGTTTACAACCAGAAGGCCAACAACCTGATCAAGGCGAAGAAGAAGGACGCTTACCTCGCCGCGTTCGCGGAGGTCGAGAAGGCGCACGCCGGGATGACCGCCTTCAGCAGCGGGAAATCCGACCTCAACGCCTCGTACAAGGCCTACGTGAACCAGGCCGACAGCTACCTCGCCTCGGCGAAGAAGCTGAAGCGCACGTTCGAAGAGGCCGCGCCGAAGGACGAAGCGCTCGAGCAGGGGCACGAGTCGCTGATCAACGACTACAACAACATGATCAGCACCTCGAACACGCTGCGCGAGCTTGAAGCCAACAACCTGCTGAAGTAGCAGCTCGGGGATGCGGCTCTTCGACTCCAGCATCCCCTCCGGCAACGCCTACAAGGTGCACCTGCTGTTGAAGCAGCTCGGGCACCGCTACGAGACCGTCGAGCTCGACATCCTGGCCACGCCTTCGGAGACGCGCCGCCCCGAGTTTTTGGCGAAGAACCCGAACGGCCGCATCCCGGTGCTCGAGCTCGACGACGGTAGCTACCTGGCGGAGTCGAACGCGATCTTGTTCTACCTCGCGGAAGGCACCGGCTACCTCCCGGATGATCGGCGCGCTCGGGCGCAGGTGCTCTCCTGGATGTTCTTCGAGCAGTACAGCCACGAGCCTTTCGTCGCGACGCTCAAGTTCTGGACTTACTGGGGCGGTCTCTCGAAGCAGCCCGAGAGTCAGATCACCCGCTGGAAGCAGGGCGGCCAGGCAGCGCTCGCGGTCATGGGCCAGCACCTCGAGTCGCGCGACTTCTTCGTCGGGGAGCGCTACTCGATCGCCGACATCGCGCTCTTCGCCTACACGCAGAGCGCGGCGCAGGTCGGGTTCGACGTGCCGAGCGCGGTCGAGCGCTGGCTCGATCGAGTCCGCGATCAGCCGGGTTGGGTGAAGATGAAGGCGGACCCGACCGGCAAGGCGCCGGGCTGAGGCACGCTAACCGAGCTCAGCGCGCCTGGTACGTCTCCTCGTGCCCGTTGCGCGAGTTCAGGATCGAAAACTCTCCGCTCGGCAGCACCGACGCGCGGATGAAATGCGCTTCGTCGGCGGCGCCGCTCACGGCGTTGGCGATGCGTGACTCGGGCGGATTGTGGTCGTCGTCGTTGCCCTGGGAACGGTGAACCACCCAGACCGCTTCGAGATCGGGAGCTCCCATCAGCCGCTCGTAAGTCGAGGGTTCGTTGCCCTTGTTCGCGCCGTTACTCGCCACGGCGGCGAGCGGGTTCAACGCTTGAACGAGCTGCGGGGGAGACGAGCTCTCGAAGCCGTGGTGCGGCACCTGAAGAAGGTCGATTTCCCCGAGCTTGTTGATCGGACAGGCGAGCTCGTGCTCGTACCCCCACGTCAGGTCACCGAGATCCAGGAACTCGAACTCCCCGAACTTCAGCAGGTAGCCGACGCTCATCCCGTTCTCGTCCGCCTCTTTGGTGCGGGCGTCCGCTTCGGCGCAGAGCGCGTTCGGCGTGTCCGGACCGAGCGGCGAGGCGATCCCTTCCCCGTGCGACTGGACGATGGTCAGGGTGACCTCACCGAGATCGAGGGTATCCCCGGGCACCACGGTGCGCCGGCGATCCAGGGCTAGCTCCGGATAGCCGTCGTCCGCGCCGTCCTCCACCGACTCACCGTGATCGATGAACTCGAGCACGTCGATCCCGGCCGCGACCTCTGCGGCGCCGCCGACGTGGTCCGAGTGATAGTGCGTGATGATCACGTGATCGAGCTGCTCGGCGCCCACCTGCTCCTCGAGCACCGAGAGGATCCGTGCCGAATCGCGGCCGCCGGGGTTGCCGGTATCGGTGAGCAACACCTTGCCGTCGGGGGTCTTGATGATGGTAGCCGCGCCGCCTTCCACGTCGACCCAGTAAATATCGAGTCGAGCTGCACTCCCACCGCTACCGGACGTCCCGCCGTCACCAGCGATGCCACCGTTGCTCGAGCCGCCCGATTCACCGCCACCGTTCGCGCCGTTCCCCGACGACCCGCCGTTCGAGCTCGAGCTCGTGCCGCCTCGCCCAGCCTGGCTCGAGCCGCCGTTGCTGCCGGACGCGCCGGAAGCCCCTGAAATTCCGCCCATTCCGGCGTTCCCGGGACCGGTTCCCGGTGGGTCTTCACTGGAGCAGGAAATGGCGAACGCGAGCCCACATGCGGGCAGCAAAACCTGGAAGCGACGGAGCGCGGAAACCATGTCCTCTCACCCAGTGTCATCGGAGCGCTGACGCGGGTCCAAGCAAAAAGGGCCGGTCTTCAAGGAACCGAAAGGACGATCTCGTCGAGCGTCGCTCCGTCCGTCGACACGAAGCGACTCGCGAAGCGGCGCTCGGACGCCTCGACGAAGACCGCGCCATGAACGTCGTCGACCCCGGAGAGGCTCTCGGGCGGGCGAGCACCGAGCAGGTAGAGCTCGTTGCCCCCGACGCCGTTGACGACGTAAGGGAAGCCGTCCACCAAAAATCGCTCGTAGTGGTGATCGTGACCTGCGTAGACGATGGATGCGCCCCACTCGCGAAAGGGCCAGCGCATCTCATGGGTGGACCCGTGCAAGCCCGAAGAGTACGGAGGGTGGTGAAAGTAGACCACTTTCCAGGGTGCTGACGAGCGCGCAAGCTCGGCTTTCAGCCACCCGGCTTGGACCGACCCCGCGTCGGTGCCGTCCGGCTCGTGATCATCGCTGTCGATCGCGAAGAGATGCACCGGCCAGCGCTCGACGTCGTAGTAGCGCTCGTTGCCCGGGAGCTCGAAATAGTCGAGGTAAGGCGTCGCGCCGGGCGCCCGCCAGTCGTGATTGCCGAGGGAGGGAAAGAACCGGTTGTTCTGGGCGCCGGGTCCGTAGGTTCCACGATAAGGCGCGATGAACTCGTGAAAGTATTGCCCGATGTTCGCGTCGATCGTCTCTGCCGCACCGCTCGGGTAGTTGTTGTCGCCGGTGGTAATGACGAAGTCGGGGTGATGCGACCGCACCAATTCGGCGACCTTGGCTTCGTTCTCACCGGCTGCGCCGAAATCTCCGATGACAGCGAACGAAACCGGGCGCGATTTGGGGGGCTTGGGGCGAGGCGGCGGCGCGCTCGAATCGGAGCCGGTGGGCACCGGCAGGGGTGAGCTCGCATCGGGGCTCGCTCCCGCGTCGTTTCGAGCGAAGTCACGCAGGTTCGTCCGGCTGCCGCACGCAGCGACCCACAGGCCGAGCGCTAGGCCGAAGCTCGACCAGCGGGCAACGCAGCGCTGTCTCGACGCCATTTTGTGATCGGAAACGAACTCTTTCGACACTTGATTGTCAAGGTTCCGAACAGCTCGTCACGCGATCGACTCCATGTTCGATCTTTTTTCAGCGCTGACTGATCGCTTTGGCGCCGTCGGGAGCACAACGAGAGCAAAAGCACGAAGCGATGACGAACGAGGATCATGTCCGTAACTTTTCGACGAGCCTGCTCGGCGTTGCTCTCCTTGGCTGCGTCGCGTGTTCCGAGGACGCGCCGAGTCCGCAAGGTACGGCGGGAACGAGCGGTAACGGCGGCAGCAACGATCTGGTCGGAACTTTTCAAGTACAGGTCGCTCCAGATCCGGGAACGGCGACGACTGGGGTAGCCAGCATTCTCGGCAAGGTCGCGTCCGGCCCGACCCCTGCCAGCGTGCAGTGGGAGCTCGTCCAAGAGGTCGGCGACTGTTCGCTCGAGAAGCCCAAAGTCCCATTTTGCGATCCGGCGTGCGGTAGCGACGTTTGCGTGGCGGACGGAGTTTGCCAGGCCTACCCGACCGCCAAGGACGCTGGAGAGGTGCGCGTCACCGGCGTGAAGACCGCGGACGGAAGCAGCGATTTCACGCTCCTCCGCGTCGCCGGCTCGTACCAGCCGCCGGGCAGCATCAAGCTCGCCTTCCCACCGTTCGAGGAAGGCGCCCCCATTCGCTTCGAAGCGGCCGGCGCGGAGATCCCCGCTTTCGCGATCGACGGCGCGGGTATCGCGCCGCTGGTCGTCACGGGAGACGCCCCGGCGATCGAGCCGGAGAAGCCGCTCACCTTGACGTGGGAGCCCGCCGCGGATCCCGACGCGTCGGTGCTGCGAGTGAAGCTCGATATCAGTCATCACGGCGGAACGAAGGGGATGATCGAGTGCGAGACGCGAGACACGGGCTCGCTCACGATCGACGCGGGGCTCGTTCAGGATCTGGTCGATCTCGGCGTCGCAGGCTTCCCCACCGTGATCCTGACCCGGCGAGCGGTGAGCTCCGCCGCCACTTCTGCGGGGCGGGTCGACCTCGCCGTGTACTCGGACCTGGAACTTTCGATCGGCGTACCGGGAGTCGTCTCCTGCACCGATAACGAGGATTGCCCGTCGGGCACGTGTTTGCCCGATCTCACGTGTGAGTGACGCTTGACCTTGGCTTGACGGGGCTCGCTCTCACGAGGAGCCGAGCAACGGGAGAGGTGTATCGATGACGACGATCAGAATGACTGAGATCGCAGCAGTGCTGCTCGCGCTCGGCGCCTTCGGCTGCGGGAGCGGCAGCGAAAGCCCTGGGAACAACACCGCAACTGGTGGCTCGGCAGGTTCGGCGTCCAGCTCCGGGGGCGGAGGCAGCACGGGCGGCAGCGCAGCAAACGGGGGCTCTTCGGGCAGCACCGGCGGCGGCGGTTCGGGTACCAGCGGCGCTTCTGGCAGCGGTTCGGGCGGGAGCGCGGGCAGCCCGAGTGGAGGAAGCAGCGGTAGCAGCGGCAGCGGCGGCACGGGCGGCGAGCCGTCGACCGAGCTCTTCAGCTTCTTCGTCACGAGCCTCAAGGCCATGCAGGAGCTCTCCGGGAGCCAGAGCGGGTTCGGCGGAGATCTCACCTACGGTGAGTCTGGTCCGGGGGCGGGCCTGCGCGGTGCCGACAAGATCTGCACCGCGATCGCGGAGAAGAGCATGCCGGGGAACGGCAAGGTCTGGCGTGCCTTCTTGAGCGCGACGGCGGGCGAGGACGGAGAGCCCGTTTTCGCGATCGATCGTATCGGCGAGGGTCCGTGGTACGACCGCCTCGGGCGCATCGTCGCGAACACGCGAGAAGATTTGCGCAACACGAGGCCGAACGGCGCTCATCCCGACATCGTCGACGACTTACCCAACGAGGACGGTGTCCCGAATCACCAGCCGGATCCGAACGCCGAAGAGGTCGACAATCACGACATCCTCACCGGCGCGGACGAAGTGGGAGAGCTCTACAGCATGGACCCGGGCTTCACCTGCAATGACTGGACGAGCGCGGTTGGCTCGACCGGGACGCCGCGGGTCGGGCACTCGTGGCCGCGGAGCGGTGGTCCCGGCGGCTTCCCGGGCGGCGGCGGAGGCGGGGATTTCAGCGGAGAGAGCTGGACGTCCGCTCTGAACGAGGCCGGCTGTGCACCCGGCGTCAACTTGATCGAGATGGGCCCTCCGAACCCCAACGACCCGACGGTGGGCTCGGGTGGCGGCTACGGCGGCATCTATTGCTTCGCGCTCACCCCTTGAAGAGGAACGATGCGCGCCTACTTGAATTTGGCATATTTGCTTACCTTCGCCTGGCTGGGCGTCGGCTGTAGCGGCGACGAGAGCACCTTCGACTCCGGGAGCGGTGCGAGCGGCGGCAGCTCGGGCGCGAGCGCACAGGGCGGCGGAGCCGGGACCCTCGGTACCGGCGGGAACGCCGCAGGCGGAACCACCGCCGCTGGCGCGGGGGGAACCGGCGCGAACACCGGCGGCGCGGGCGCCGGAGGTAGCGCTGGAAGCGCCGGGAGCTCGAGTGCCGGCGGCAGCACCGGAGCTGGCGGCAGCGCCGGAGCGGGTGGCAGCGGCGGCAGCGGCGGAGGCGCGCCCTCGGACGAGCCCTT
>JAEZYO010000627.1 GCA_023419055.1 Pseudomonadota bacterium
CCCACGACGCGGCGGCTCGATACATCGATCAGCTGGTCCAGCGCGCGCGCGCGGCGAAGCTCGCCGAGAGCAAGACGTGGCGGCGGCTCGGTCACTATCGGAAGAACAAGTTCGTCGGCTACACGAGCGAAGCGGACGGGCGCCCCTTCTTCCTCGCGGAGAACGGCAAGCACGATCCGGAGGCGGAGCTCGAGGCCACGCTCCGCGGCTTCTTCGGACCCGATCCGAAGGAGCCCGAGCTCCAGCACCCGCAGTGCCGCTTTCCGGCGCGCTTCGCCTGGCTCGATCGGCAGCTCCATATCGACCGCCGCTACCTACCGAAGAAGGCCTGCAAAGAGTACCGCGAGTACCTGCAGGTGCTGCGACCCAAGGGCCTCAGCCTCGTCTTCTCGTCTTACTACCTCAATAACCCCGCCTCCGCGTTCGGTCACACCTTCCTCCGCGTCCATCGGAGCCCGAAGGCAGGTTCCGGGAGCAACGAGCTCCTCGATTACGGCGTCGACTACTCGGCGAGCGTCGACACCAATAACTCACTCTTGTACGCGGTGAAGGGCCTGCTCGGCCTGTTTCGCGGGGATTTTCGCAAGATCCCTTTCCACTTCAAGGTGCGCGAGTACAACGACTTCGAGTCGCGCGATCTCTGGGAGTACGAGCTCGCCCTCTCGCCCGCCGAGCTCGAGCTCTTCGCCGCGCACCTCTGGGAGCTCGGTTCGACGTACTTCGCCTACTACTACCTGAGCGAGAACTGCTCGTACCACGTGCTCGCCTCCGTGGAGGTGGTGCGTCCCGATCTCGACCTGCTCTCGCACGTGAGCTGGCCCGTGCTCCCTGCCGAGACCGTGAAGGCGCTGTATCGGAACCCTGGCCTCGTGCGAGGCGTGTCGTATCGCGCCTCGAACCGCACGCAGTTCAAGCGCCGGGTCGAAGGGCTCTCGACCGAAGAGATCGATCTCGTCATGCACCTGATGGAGGATCCGAAGCTCGAGCTCCCGGCGAGCTTCGGGACCGCCGAGACCGTGAAGGTGCTCGACGTCGCGCTCGATCTCATCGACGTGCGGCTCGCCCGAGATCTGGTGAAAGACCGCACCGAGAGCGAGAACCGCGACATCGAGACCCAGCAAGAGCTCTTGGTGCGGCGCGCCTCGATCTTGGTCGACAGCGTGCCGCCCCGCTTCGCCCCGCCGTTCCGGCGAGCTCCCCATCTCGGGCACGGGGCGACCCAGCTCGGGCTCGGCTCCGGGTACGACCGAGAGGAGGGCTGGTTTCACGAGCTCTCGTTCCGGCTCGCGCTGCACGATCTCGTCGACCCAGCCACGGGCTACCCCGAGTATGCGGCGATCGAGTTCCTGCCGCTCACCTTGCGCTACGACGTGGAGGAGCCTCGCGTCACGCTGCAGCGCTTCTCCGCGATCCGAGTCCGGTCGCTGTCACCGGTCGATCGCTTCGACACCCCGCTCGCCTTCGGTATCGACGTCGGCTTCGAGCGCACGTTCGACGACGGCTGCTACGACTGCCCGACCGGGTTCGCTTCGGCAGAAGGCGGCCTCGCCTTCGCGCCGCTGGACGGCGCGCTCTTGCTCTACGCGCTCGGCCAAGTGAACATCAACCTGCCGATCAGAGACTCGGGGCTGCTCGACGTCGTGCGTGTCGGAGTCGGGCCTCACGGAGGGTTCCGCGTGCGCTTCAACGACGACCTCGCCCTGCTAGCGGAAGGGAACTGGTCCTACTTGCCAGGGCAAGATCCGTTTCATACTTGGAGCGGTACCGGCAAGCTACGCTGGCAATACACGCGCAACTTCGCGCTCGGCGTCGAGTCCCAGGTTTACCCGAGCACGATCTCCGGTCGAGGAGTCTCCTACCTCTACTTCTGATCATGCTGCGCCTGGCCTGGCTGCCGCTCCTGCTCTCGCTCCAAGGTTGCTCGGGCTTTTTCTACTTTCCGTCACGCGGCCTTCATGGCTGGCCGGAGCAGCCGTTCGAAGAGCTCGAGTTCCATGCGGAGGACGGCGTGCGTTTGCACGGCCTGTATTTTCCCGCGCAGGGCGAGAGCCGGGGAACGATCGTCCAGTTTCATGGCAACGCCGGCAACGTGACGAGTCACTACGAGTCGCTCGTCTGGCTCACCGAGCGCGGCTACGCCTTTTTCACCTTCGACTATCGCGGTTACGGCGTCTCGGAGCGAGCGCGTCCGTCGCAAGCAGGGCTCGAGCTCGACGCCTTCGCGGCGATGTCCGTGGCCGAAGCGCTCCCTCGCGCGCGCGCCGGACGAGATCTCGTCTACTTCGGTCAGAGCCTGGGCGGCGCGGTGTTGCTGCACGCTTACGCCGAGCGCCCGAGCCGTGAGCGCGTGCGGGCGCTCGTCATCGAAGGCTCCTTCCACTCCTACGAAGAGGTCGCCTCGAGCGTGCTTTACCGGCATTGGTTCCTCTTCCCCTTCACCGGCTTCGCCTACCCTCTGGTCTCGGACGAGTACGCGCCGGCCCGGACGATCGCGCGTGTCTCACCGACACCGCTCCTCGTGGTGCACGGCACCGCGGACCGCGTCGTGCCTCCTGCTTTCGGACAGGCGATCTACGACCTGGCGCGCGAGCCGCGCGAGCTCTGGCTGGTTCGCGGAACGGACCACCTTCGCACCTGGAACCGCGAGGCGGCGCGCGAGCTCCTGGTGGCGAAGCTCGACGCTCTCCTGCGTCGCTGAACGCCGAGAACGAACGAGGCCGCGACGCTTGCGCGCCGCAGCCTCGTAGGTAACCGCTCAGCCGGAGCTCAGGTGAGGTTCGTGCAGGCCAGAGACTCGTCGCTCTTCAGCATCTGCACCACGTTCTCGCTGACCTGACCGTCCGAGGCCTTCGCGCTCGTGAAGATCTGCTTGAAGTTCTTCTGCAACTTCTTGCCGACCGCCACCGAGTCCTCGCAGCCGGCGAGCTCGCTCAGGCTGGAGATGGTCTCGCCGCGACCGCGCGCCGCGTCCTTGGCGAACGCCGAGCGGTTGGTCTCGACGAAGGCCTTCGCGCTGCTGGAGCTGCCGGGGCCCGTATCGCAGTTGCTGGTGCCGGTGGTGATACCGAAAGTCTGGTTCGCCGAGGTGCCGTTGGTGGTGGCGGCGAAGATCTGCGTGAAGCCAGAATCGGGATCGAAAATCATCGAGCCGAGGCCGCAACCCGCGGGGCCGTACTTCGCAGGACCACCAGACTCCGAGCCCTTCAAGCCAGCCTCGGCGGCGGCCGACTGGGTCTCGGTCTTGGCGGTGTCCGCAGCTTCCTGAGTGCTTTCCACTGCCTCGGAACCTGCGGTCCCCTCACCCTCCTCTTGGGCCACGGCATTGGCCGTAGCGAGCAAGAGACCCAGTCCGAAGATCGTTACACTTCCACGCATGATGCGACTCCTCCTGTTGGTTTTCCGAAAAAACCCACGAGAGCACCTTCGTATTCAGGGTGCCTCTCCGAGTCAATCTCAGAAGATCATTGCCGAACCGGAAAGGCCGCCAGAATCAGCAAGAACGCGGCAGCTTTCCGCAGCGGAGGAGTCAGCCCCGTGACTTCGGTTTTCGGCGCGTTCGGGTTTCCGCCGACGAGCCGGCCCGAATCATCGAAACGAACCGGTTCCGCATTCGGCGCCTCGACTGCGCCATCTTCCGCGATTCGAACCGGAAATCTCTGCCCGTTCGCCGCGACCACCTGACCGTCTGCCTCGAGCTTCGGCCCCAGCCGACCGGACGCCAACACGAACTGACCGTCCGAGCGCAAAGTCCCCACCGGCTCGCCGCCCGGCACTTTCGACACCGCACCGTCCGCGGCGAGCACGAGACCGTTACCCCGATCGTTGGTGAGCTTCAGCGCGCCGAGCGCCAAATGCCCGACCGGCGCGGCAGGCGCCGGTGAGGGTACGCTCGCGCTCGCGCTCGGCGTGGCGGAGGCCGCGGGCTTTGCGGACGCCCCCTCCGCCGGTGCGCTGGCAACGCTCGCCGGATCCTTTCGCGCTCCACATGAAATCAGCACAGATAAGGCGGCGCACGCGAACGTGCGTGAAGCATGGTTCGACACGGTGGGCGCACCGTAGCACGCCTTCTGGCACTGATTCCGCACCGAGCCATTCGGCGCCGAGCGCCGTGCGCGAAAGAGCGCGCAACGGCGAGCTTCATCGCGGTGCGGGGGGCGACCCCTCGGCGTCTCGCCCTGACACTTGACGGATCGCGTCAACAAGCCGGCGGGCCCTGCGCTCGTTCGAGTCACGCCTCCGCTCGCCCGCGTTCGTTACTCGAAGGGAGGCTCTCTTGCACTTCGAGCGCAGCCGCGAAGATGAATACGTGTTAATGAGTGAGCTTCGCCATGATGATGCCCTACATCGGCCTTTCCGACCCTTGCCGCGGGAAGCGTGGTGCGCATCACGCCCTCGCTCTCTTGTTGTTGCTCGCGTCGGCGGCCTGCTCGGGCACGGATGATCGTGCGAAGGTCACGCGCAGCAGCGGGCTCAGGACCACGGTCGCGTCGCAAGCGTTCCCCTGCAGCGAGGGCGAAGTGCGCGAGTGCAGCGTGTTCATCAAGGAGCGCTCCGGCGTCGTCACTTGCGCGTCCGGGATCGAAATCTGCGAATCCGGCCGCTTCAGCGAGTGCGAGATCGAAGGTCCGGGTAGTCCCGAGGGCTCGGCGGGCGCACCTTTCGAAGGTTGAACGTCAAAATTTCTGGTCTGCGCTCGTAAATCGAGCCACGGAAATCGCACTCATGGGGGTTGTGTACGAACCGGTGGAGCGATCGCTCGCTCCGCGGCTCTTCGACGTCTCCATTTGAAGCGCTCAGCCCGACATCGTCATTCCTTCACGTCAGCGAGGGCAGCCCTCTCCTTGGTCGTGGTGGCGGTGGCTTGCTCGGGCTCCGACCATTCGACGCCCTGGTCGGGGTCGCACGCCGATCGGCCACTTTCGCCGAACACCGTCCCATGTCGAGACGGTGAGACGCGGGAGTGCCACAGAACGCTGGGCGAGCGCGCCGGAACGCTGACTTGCGCCGTGGGGACGGAGACCTGCGAAGCGGGCAGATTCGGCGAGTGCACGATCGAGTCGCTGTCCGAGCAGGCCGCGCCGAGCTGGTACGGCGGCGGCGCGCTCCGAGCGCAAAGCGCTCCGGTCGCTTGCGATCCGGTCAACCCCTGCGACCCGTCGTGCCAGCAGTACGGTGATACGCCGGACGCCGGGCTCGAGCCCATCGAAGACAAGGTGATCGAGTCGGAGTGGGACTGGCAATGGGGAAGCCTGGCCGATTTCCCTGGCGGTCTCGTGAAGAAGGGCATGATCGAGCCCTGCCACACGGCACAGGATTGCCAGTTTGACATGTACTGTAGAGCTCCCGACAGCGGGAGCTGTTCGCACGACATGTGCGCGACGGGGGCGGCGCTCGCCGCAGGGTGTGACGCCACCGACACGAGCCGCTCGTGCGTGCAGAGGGTGTGCGACGTCGACCCGACGTGCTGCACCGAAGCCTCACCGCAAGCCTGCGGCCACAGCTTGTGCGCCGCCGGCACGAAGCTCAAGAACGGTTGCGGCTCGAACAGCGTGGAGGCGGCTTGTTCGAAGGCTGTGTGCGACGCGAAGCCGAGCTGCTGCTCCGGCGCCTGGGACGCGAGCTGCGTTGAAGCGGTCAACACCTACTGTAAGCCGCTCTCGCTGGCGGAGTGCTCCTGCCAACCCGACGAGCTCTCGCGCACCGTCTCTGGGCAGACCACCTGCTATTACCTCGACAACTCGATCAACAGGAGCTGGGCGAACGCTCGGAGCTACTGCGAGACCACGCGACCCGGCGATCTGTCCATCGTGGTCATCAACGACGCGGCCGAGAACGCGTTCTTGCAGAGCAAGCTCGCGGGGGACGCCTGGATCGGCGCGTGGTCGAAGAAGATCATGGGGAGCTGGGTCTGGGTGCTCCCGGACGGCACGACCCAGGCGACTTTTACCGATTGGTACCCGCCCACCCCGGCGGCCGCGAGCGGCAAGGCCGCCTGGATCAAGCGCGCCGACGGGAAATGGTGGTCGGACATCGACACCAACACCCGCGGCATCGCCTGTGAAGGGCCGCCCTCGAAGTACAAGCAAATCGGCGCGGTCACGACCCGCAGCTGGGGCCAGAGCTGCGTCGACAAGGTCGAGAGCGTGTGCGGCGCGGTCTGTGACACCGACGCCCCGGATACCGGCACCTGTCAGCAATACCCGGCGGGTTACGTCGACCCGGATTGCGACGGCATCAACCTGACCGTCGCGCCGACTTGTGAGCGGGACGGGACGACGCTGGTGCCCGTCTGCAACCACGGCAACAGCACCGCGCCCGCGGGCATCCGCATCGTCAGCTTCCAAGGCAACTCGAAGCATTTCCCCGCCGTGAGCCCGACGATCTCGACGAAAGACGTCAAGGACACCTGCTTTACGACCGAGGAGATCGCGCCGGGCACTTGCATCGAGGTGCTCGGCTGCGAGCTCGACAACAACGGCGAGGTCGTCGTCAACCCGCACACGGCCGGGCTCACGAGCCCCGCGCCCGTCGCCGAGTGCAACTCCGCGGACAACTGGACCCTGGTTCACCCGAACTCGGAGTGTGGAACGCCTACCTGCGGGACCGCGGATGGATTCTACGAAGGCTTCACGAACGGCTCTTGCAAGCAGACGATCCCCGACGACAGCTACGACGATCCGGGCATGGTCTCGATTCGCCACGTCTACGACGACGGCAATTCGAGCACGACGGACGATCCGTACTCGTTCTCGTACGTGAACGGCGCCGCGAGCTGCGGCACCTCGCTCTCCTGGTACTACGACAACCCCTCGAACCCGAGCGAGTTCGTGCTCTGTCCGAAGGCCTGCGAGCGCGTGGAGAGCTCGGCGTACACGGCGTCGGCCGTCCACGTGCAGCTCGCCTGCCAGTCCGCCGTCGTGTACGAAGAGACGTCCTACCTCTTCGCCTATAGCGGGGACTGCGGCTTCGATCGCGGCGTGCAGTGGAGCGACCTCGGGTACGAGGCGGCGATCCCGAGCGACTCGAGCATCGAGCTCCGCTTCGCCGTGGCAGGTTCCGAGGCGGAGCTCCCGGCCGAGGACAAGTTTGCTCCAGGCTGGAGCTCTCCGATCCTGGTCGACGCCTCGATCGCGAACTGCCCCCTCAACTCGAGCTGCATGGTCGATGTCTTCGAAGCGCTCGGCGGTCTGCCCGACGCTCGCCTCCCCTATCTCGGGATCCTGATCACGGTGATCCCGAGCACCGACAATCAGGCGCCCAGCCTCAACGACTGGGACCTCCGCTACTCCTGCCCATTCAACCAATGATGACCAAACGGGGGCTCATCGGGGCCTGCCTCCCGAGCCTTTGGCTGCTTTTCCTCACTCACGTCGCCTGCAGCGACGAGGCTCGACCGCACGCCCTCGTCGGTAACGGCGGCTCTTCCTCGACGCCGGCGACCGGTAGCAGCACGGGGAGCGGCGGGCGCGGCGGAACAGGATCGATCGGGGGTGAAGGCAGCGGCGAAGGTGGCTCGGGCGCGGAAGGTGAGCCCGGTGGTGCCGGCTCCGGAGAGGCTGGCGCACCTTCCGTCGAAGCCTGCGGCGACGGAAAGGACAACGATCGGGACGGCGACGCCGACTGCGCGGACTCGGAGTGTGAAGAGAGCTGTCAGAGTCCCTGCCTCGTCCCCCAGACGGTGACGGATCCGGTCGAGATCCGGGCGAGCACCGTCGGGCGGAGCAACGTCCTCTCGTCCACCTGCTCCGAGGGCGCCGACAGTCCCGGTCCCGACTCGGCCTACCGTCTCGTCGCCGCGCACAGCGGCAAGCTCGAGCTCGAGATCGAGTCCGGGTCGCTGGTGCACGTGACCGTCGCGAAGAGCTGTAACCCGAGCGAGGTTCAGACGAGCTGCACGACGGACGTGCTCGGGGTTCCGGTGACCAAAGGCGAAGAGCTGTTCGTCGTGGTGGAGAGCCACAGCAGCGGCGACGCCGGTGATTTCGTGCTGCGCGCGTTCACTCGCGAGCTCGACGTCTGCGGCGACGGGTACCGCGACTCGAGCGAGCCCTGCGACGACGAAAACCTCGAGTCCTTGGACGGCTGCTCTGCCTCGTGCGAGCTCGAAGCGACCGGGGCCGAGCCGAACGAGAGCGTCGAAGCGGCCACGCCCTACGAAGACGGCTTCGTCGGATCCATCGACAGCGCGGACGACTACGACCTCGTGCTGGTCGAGCTCCCCTCCGGCAAATCGAGCATCACGGTCGAGATCCTCGGGTTCGGCTCGGATTGCGCCCGCTACGCCCTCGACAGCGCCCTCGAGCTCGCGGCCGGAGACGAGCTCGCACCGCTCGCCTCCGACGACGACTCGGGAGAGGGCTTCTGTTCTCGGCTCGTCGAGGCTGGGCTCGACGGCGGGAGCTACTACGTCAAGGTCCTGGGCTCGCCCGGCGCCGAGACGCCGTTTCCGTATCGCCTGAAGGTGACCGTGAATCGCTGCGGTGACGGGATCCTCGGCCCGGGAGAAGCCTGCGACGGCGGCAGCGGCTGCACGGCTGCCTGCGAGCTCGAGTAGAGACGTCCCGCAGCTCAGTCCTCGCGCGCGTACGGTTCGCCCCTCAGGATACTGAGCGAGCGATAGAGCTGCTCGAGCAAGACCACCCTCGCGATTCGGTGCGGCAGCGTGAGCCGCGACAGGCTGAGGCGGGCATCCGCCTTCTTCGAGAGCTCCGTCGGAATCCCCTCCGCGCCGCCGATCACGAACGCGACGGCCCCCTTGCCGCGGCTCGTCCAGCGCTCGACGCGCTGCGAGAGCTCGCTCGAGGAGAGCTGATCGCCGTTCACCTCGAGCGCCACGATCAGCGCGTCCGGCGGTAACGCGCGCGCGAGCCCCGCGTCGTCCTTCACCTCGATCTCGTCACAGCGCGCGTAACGACGCACGCGCCCGAGGTAGTCGTCCGCCACGGCGCGCAGGCTCTTTTCCTTGATGCGCCCCGCGGCGACGACGAAGAACCTCAAGGGCTCAGACCGGCTGAGGCGTGGCTTCGGGCAGACGCACGCGACGCGCATCCATCCAGAGCCCGTCCAGATCGTAGAGGGAGCGGCTCGACTCCTGGAAGACGTGCACCACCACGTCCACGAAGTCGATCAGCACCCAATCTCCGCGCGGGAGCCCTTCGATGGAGATCGCGTTATAGCCGAGCTTTCCGAGCGACTGATCGACCGCGTCGGCGATGGCGCCCACGTGACGATCGCTACCGCCCGTGAGCAGCACGAGGAAGTCCGCGTAGTCGACCTTGCCCGTCACGTCGATGATCTCGACGTCGGACGCCTTCTTGTCGAGCGCAGCCTGCGCGGCCGCTATCGCCATACGCTGCGCGTCGGGGGAAGGACCCTCGCTCTTGGCTTTGACGGGTCCGCTTGGTCTTGTCGGTCGCTTGAGTACTTTCGATCGTTTCTTCATCAGCCCCTGATCTGCCCCTCTCCTACGACGACCCATTTCTCGGTCGTCAAGCTCTCGAGCCCCATGGGCCCGTACGCGTGCAGCTTGGACGTCGAAATCCCGATCTCTGCACCGAGCCCGAGCTCGCCGCCGTCGTTGAACCGCGTGGACGCGTTCACGAGCACGCAGCTCGCGTCGACCTCGCGCAAGAAGCGCTGCGCGTTACCGTAATGGTCCGTGCAAATCGCTTCGGTGTGGTTCGAGCCGTAGCGCGTGATGTGACCGAGCGCGGCGTCGAGATCGTCCACCACGCGGATCGCGAGCACGTAGTCGAGGTACTCGGCGCCCCAGTCCTCGTCGCTCGCGGCGCGCGCTTCCGGGACGAGCTCCCGCGTCCGCGGGCAGCCGCGGAGCTCCACCTTCTTCTCGAGCAAGGCCTTGGCGACCGGCGGCAAGAGCCGCTCGGCGTCCTTGGCGTGCACCAGCAAGCACTCGAGCGAATTGCATGCCGAAGGCCGCTGGGCCTTGCCGTTCACGGCCAGGCGAACCGCCATTTCGAGATCGGCGCCCTCGTCGAGGTACAGGTGGCAGACACCCTTGTAGTGCTTGATCACCGGCACGCGGGCGTTCTCCGCGACGAAGCGGATCAGGCCCTCACCACCGCGCGGGATCGCGAGATCGATGAGATCGGAGAGCCCGAGCATCTCCTTGATGCCCTCGCGGTCGGTCGCGGGCACGATCTGGATCGCTTCTTTCGGCAGCCCGCTATCATCGAGCGCCTGGCGCAGCAGCTCTCCCAAGAATTGGTTCGAATGGTGCGCCTCTTTGCCGCCGCGCAGGAGCACCGCGTTGCCGGACTTCAGGCACAGGGACGCGGCGTCGACCGTCACGTTGGGGCGCGACTCGTAGACCATCGCTACCACGCCGAGCGGAACGCGCTGGCGGCCGGCGAGGATACCGCTCGGCAAGCGGTTCATTCCAGAGCGGCTGCCCACCGGGTCGGGCAGCGAAGCGACGAACTCGACGCCGCGCGCGGTGCTCTCGAGGACCTTCTCGTCCACCCGCAGCCGGTCCAGCATCGCCTTGGACAACCCGGCCTTCTCGCCTGCCTCGAGGTCCGGCCGATTGGCAGCGAAGACGCGTTCTTTGTTTTCGCGCAGGCGGGCCGCGATCGCGAGCAGCGCCTTGTCTTTTACGGCGCGATCCACGGTCGCGAGCTTTTGTGCGGCCTTCTTGGCGGCGACGGCTTGCTCTCTGACGGTACTCAAAGCGGTCGAGCTCCTGGTCGGTCGAAAACCGACACTCGACCGTATCCTAGCCCGCATCGGGAGAGCCGCCATCCAACAATGCCGGCCCGCCTTGGTCGACCGGCGCCCCCGCGTCCGCTTCCGGTGACTCGGCTGGCGGCGGTTCGGGTGCCGGCTCGACGTCTGGTCCCTGCGGCGCAGCCGCGCCTTCCACGTTCGCCGAGGCGGGAGGCCAGGGCGGTACGACGGGCCGCTCGTACTCCGGCGGTGGAGTACCGGGAGGGAGCCGCCGGTGCCCGCAGCCGAGCGACACGAGCGAAAGCGCGACGGCGAGTGAACACCGAAGGGTTCGTTTCATAGTGGAACCTTCAAATCCGGCGACCCCATTTCGGGTGCCGCGTCGGGGTCGACGCCTCCGTCGAAGGGGTCTTCGGGCTCGGCAGGTTCCTCCTCGACCTCATCGCCCGGAATTTGCCAGGTGCGGCGCGGAGGGCGAGCCAGCGTCGGCGGTGGAGGAGCCGCGTCCGTCCCGGCAGCGAGCGCTCCCAGTGCACCGGGCGCGGCCGAAGCAACCTCGAGCTTCTCTTCGCCGAGTGGCCCGTCGTTCGCCTGCGTCTGACAAGCACCGAGAACGAGAAGCGATGTGGCCGCCCCCAGCCTGCCGAGCTTCATACCCAGCGCTCCGCGTCGACGGCGCGCAAGGTTTCCGCGAGATCGTGCTCGGGCGCGTAACCGAGCTTTTCACGGGCACGGGTGTCGTCGGCCATGCAGACGTAGCGGATGAAGTCGAGCTCCGGGGCGGGAAATGAGCTTACCCGCAATCGAAACAGCTGATCCAGCATGACGCGAGCGACGGCGTGGGGGACGAGCACCGTCTTTCGGCCAAGGAGCTCGAGCGCTCGCGAGAGGGCGATCGGGGGCGGACCGGAGATGTTGAAGATCCCCTTCACCCCCGGCTGGAGCGAGAGCAAGAGCGCCTTCACCACGTCGTCCTGGTGGACCACCTGGAGCATCGGGTCGAAGCCGAGGAGGCGCGGAACCACCGGAAGGCGAAGGTAGTTGCTCGGTGCGTTGCGGACCGTGCCGAGGATGTGCGTCGGCCGCAAAATGACGGTTTCCGTCGACGGGTTTCGCCAGAAAAACGACTGGCACACCATGTCGAGCTCGACCAGATCGCGAATCTTGCTGAAAGGCCCCGCGCCGAGCAGCGGCGCCTCTTCCGTCAAGAATTGTGGGTTGTCCGGGCGCGGCCCGTAGGTGTTCGCGCTCGAGAGCAGCACGAGCTTCGGGATTTGATACGTCTCGACGTACTCGAGCAGCTTCTGGAAAACCATCACGTTCCAGGTGTGGTGCTCGGTGTCCTTGATGCGCGGGTCGTGCATCACCCCGAGGTGCACGAGCGCGCCGATCCCGCGACGAAACACGTCCCTCGCGCGTTTACTGCGGATATCGAGCTCGTGGTGCTCGACGTCCTCGGGGCGGTCGGGGAAAGCGCGTTGATCGAGGCCTATCACGCTGCGCTCGCGGTGCAGGAAGCGGAGCAAGCGCTGCCCGAGGCGCCCGCACGCGCCGGTGATCACGACCGCGCTGCCGTCCGCCTTTCGCTCGACGATCGCGGTGGTCTCCCCCGAGCTCAATAAAAAACACTCCTCCGCTGCATCAGCCCGCGGCGCAGCATGTGCGCAATGCTCTGCTT
>JAEZYO010000648.1 GCA_023419055.1 Pseudomonadota bacterium
GGCGCGGCGAAAGCTTCGCCCGCGGCGTTCGTCGCGACGAAGACGTGGTGGGTGCTGTGACGGGGCTCGGGCTCGATTGGGCCATCATGCCCCTTGGACGGACCTCGCGATCATGGATTCAAACGGCACGCAGAAAAAGCGCTGCCAGATGAGGGGATCCGTCAGGTGTGAATCGCGCTGCCCCGTGAGGCGAATGGCCGCGCGCGACTCCGTCGTGCGAGACACGCACGACACACGGTGAGGACTCGACTTCCGCTCCCGCCGTCGACCAGCGATCTGGCCGCGCTCTTGCAGCCGAAAGTCGCCATGAACATCAACGGAAAAGTCGCCCTCGTCACTGGCGCGGGTCAAGGAATCGGTCGTGCAATCGCCCTCCGGTTGGCGAGAGACGGCGCCGACGTCGCCATCGTGGACGTCAAAGAAGAGAAGATGAACGCCGTGGCTGACGAGGTGAGGGCGCTCGGCCGTAAGGCGACGAGCTACAAGGCAGACGTGACCGAGCGCGAGGAGGTGTTCGCCGCCGTCGAGCATGCCGAAAAGGAGCTCGGAGGCTTCGACATCATGGTGAACAACGCCGGTATCGCCTCGATCCAGGCGTTGACGGACGTCACGCCCTCGGAGCTCGAGAAGGTCCTGCAGGTCAACGTCGCGGGCGTCTTGTGGGGGATCCAGGCTGCGGCGAAGAAGTTCAAGCAGCGCAAGCGGAAGGGCAAGATCATCAGCGCTTCGTCGATCGCGGGTCACGAAGGGTTTCCTCTCTTGGGGGTGTATTCGGCGACCAAGTTCGCCGTGCGGGCGCTGACCCAGGCGGCAGCCAAGGAGTTTGCGAGCGACGGCATCACGGTCAACGCCTACTGCCCCGGCGTGGTCGGCACCGACATGTGGGTCGAAATCGACCGGCGCATGGCCGAGATCACGGGCGCGAAAGTCGGGGAAAGCTATGAAAAGTTCGTCGGGGGCATCGCCCTCGGACGAGCGCAAACGCCGGAGGATGTGGCGGCGTTCGTCTCCTATCTGGCCGGACCCGACTCCGACTACATGACGGGACAGGCTCCCTTGATCGACGGCGGCCTCGTCTACCGCTGAACGTAGACGGGGGCTTTCACCAAGGCGCTGAGGAGGGGGCGCGAAATCCCGTTTGCATGATGGCGCGCGAAACGTAAAGAGCCGTGAGAAGTGCGCCAGGACCCTCATTGCTCCTGGACCCGACCGAGAGCATACCGGGCCTTGGGCAATCCGTGAGGTCTCGAGAGTTATTCACGCTGACCATCGTGGGCACCCTCATCTCTGGGGCCGCGCGCACACAACCGGAGACCAAAGCGCAAGCGGAAGCACGAGCTCAGGCCAACCTCACTCGTGAGTTCCAGAACCCGCTCCCGGACCTCGCAACGTTGCGATTCATCAACGACGTCGATGTCGGCCTCGGGGAAGCGGACGACTCGGACGTTCTGGTCCGGATCAACCTGCTCTTGCCCATGCGTGTCATGTCGATGGCGAACCTCGTCGTGCAAACCATGGTGCCACTGCACTCGCGACCCACAGAAGGTCCGGAGAGCGAGCCCGTGAACGGTGTTGGAGATGCGCTGCAGCACCTCTTGCTCGGCCCCACACGGGCGGGGCACTTCATCTGGGCGCTCGGTCCCGTTTTGGAGCTGCCCACCGCCACGCGACGCGCGCTTGGAACTGGCAAGGTTTCCCTCGGTCCGAGCGTGATCCTCAGCTACCAAAATCCTTCCTGGACGCTCGGGCTGAATGCTTGGCAGCTGTGGTCGGTGGCGGGCCACGAGGGGGGACCGGACGTCGAACGGACCCACCTCCAACCTGCGGTGTCGTACACGCTTCCGACCCGCGTCGCTCTGGGCGTGGGCTCGGAGACGGTGATCGATTGGCTTGCGCCACCCAACGACCGGCTGACGTTGCCGCTGCTCGTCACGATGAGCCGGGTGACGCAGGTGTCGGACGAGAACGTCAACGTGACCCTGGGGGCTCGGTACTACCTCGACGCGCCCTCTGGAGGCCCCGAGTGGGGCGTACGCCTCGCCTTTGCGTTCACGTTCGAGATCGATCACGACGCGAAGTGAGCCACCACGATCGTGATGACCGAGCTCGAGAACCTGGTGCGAGGCTTGGCCTTGGGCGATTGGCTGGAGGTGGCCGGAAGCGTGTTCGGGGTTGCGCTCGTCACGTGGCTCCTGGCATGGCAGGTTGGCCGTCGCTTGCGGGGCAGGACGTCGCTCGGTCTGCACGGACTCGAGAGGCTGGCCGCTCCCTTGAGCCTCCTCGCTACCGTGCTGATCCTATCGAGTCGGTCGGAGCGAGCTCCGCCCTTCCTGAGCGAGGTGGTAGAAACCCTGGCCATCGTCGGCGCGTTCTGGCTCGCAGCCCGTACGCTCGACGTCGTGTGGATGAGCGGTCGAAGGAGCGCGCGTCTTCGCAAATCGCCTGCTGCCGGAGAGCTCCTCCTGGCGGGGCGCTACCTGGGCAGGCTCGTGCTCGTGTTGACCTTGGTGGGCGTCCTCGTGGTTCGCTTCGGCGCGGCCCGGCAGCTCACCTTCGTGCTCACGGCGCTGACGGCGGCCTTGGCTTTTGCAGCTCGCGATCCCATTCGCAACGCCATCGCCTTCGTGACGATGATCTTCGACACGCCGTTTCACATCGGTGACCGGGTCCGCCTGGTCGCCTACCGTGGCGGCGAGGACGTCGTCGGGGAGGTCATCGACATCACGCTGATGTCGACGACGGTCTTGACCAACCGGCAAACGCGCGTCTCGGTGTCGAACGTCTCGGTGGGACAGCTGCGCGTCGAGAACCTCTCGGTCGCCGATCGCCGCTGGCTCGAGCTTGCCATCCCGGTCCCGAGCGAGCTCACTGCGGCCGAGATTCGCGTCGCGTGTGACGCCATTCAAGCTGACTTCGAGGGTAGCGCACACCTCGCAGAGGGGCGCCCGCCACGCGTCTGGCTCTCGGGTTTCGACGCGACCACGCGGCTCAAAGCCGCGGTGTGGCTCGGTCGCTCCGCCGATCGTCGGGCAGCCCAGCACGAGCTGCTCCTCATGATGCGTGCGCGTCTCGAGCGACCCGCGGGTGAGCAAGAGGGGCAGAAGTCGCGCGGTGATTGAGGCCCATGCGTCGCGAGTCAGCCGCCTACGACCATCGCCTCGTCAGCAAATCGAGCTGGGCGAATCTCCTCACGGCGCGAGCGTGCGCTGAGGCGTCCGAGGTGAAAGTCTGCTTCGTCTCCACGACTGCGTCATCCTGGGGCATGCATCGCGAAGTCGAAAGGGAGACGCCGCGAGCGCTCCTCGATCATTCCGGCGCAGCGTCCGAGCACGTCCCGCCCTCTTCTGGAGGAGAGAACTGGTTTGGTGAAGGCTTTTGGGCGGCCGCGGTGCTCGCCGTAGGGGTGAGCGCAGCCGGGTTCGCGATTGCGTTTCGCTCGAGCCTCGCGTTTGCGCTCGAGAGCGCGGCGGGTACTTCGAGCGTCGTGTCGGCCATGCGTGAGGCGCCGGTTTGGGTGCGCGTGGTAAGCCCTGCCCTGGGCGGTCTCCTTGCCGGGGCGCTTGGCCTCTTGGTGCGCCGCAGTCCTGGAGGTCAGGGCGTCGGCGCCGTAATGGAGGCGGTGGTGCTCGGGCGCGTCGGCCTCTCTCTGCCGGCAACGTTGCTGAGGTCCGCGGCGTCCTGGGTTGCCATCGCTACCGGGGGTTCGCTCGGTCGAGAGGGTCCGCTCATTCAATTCGGGGGTGCTGCCGGACGGTTCATCGGTGAGAAGATGTCGATGTCGCGGCGTCGGGCGCGTATCCTGATTGCTGCCGGAACCGCCGCGGGCTTCGCCGCAGCGTACAATACGCCGTTTGCCGCGGTCTTGTTCGTGCTCGAGGTGGTGCTGGGTATCGTCGCCCTGGAAGCGATTATCCCCGTGCTCGCAGCGACGGCCCTGGCGACGACGCTCACTCGCGCCGTCGTAGGGGAAGGACCCATCTACGGGCAAAGAGCCTTCCAGATCGAGTCGGCGAACGAGCTCTTCGCCTTTGCCGCTCTGGGAATCTGCGCGGCTCTCGGCGCGCAGGCGTTCATGCGCGTGCTGTCACTCGGCGAGAAACTGTTTCGAGCGAGCCGCGTTCCCCTGCCGTGGCGCCCGGCGATCGGCGGCGCGTTGGCCGGAGCCGTGATCGCCTTCCTTCCCGACGTTGCCGGCAACGGGTACGAGCCGCTGAATTCGTTGCTGGATGGGACGCTCGCGATCCCCTTCGTCGCGGTCCTCTTGCTCGGCAAGGTGGTGGCCACCACGGCGTCCGTCGGCTCGGGCAGTCCCGGCGGCGTGTTCACTCCCACGCTGCTCATCGGTGGCGCCCTGGGCGGCCTGTTCGCTCACTTCATCAGGCTGCTCGGTTTCGAAACCGGACCAGTCGGAGGATATGAGCTGGTCGGCATGGCGGCCGCAACGGCGGCAACCACGCACGCTCCCCTGATGGCAGCAGTGATGGTTTTCGAGCTTTCCGGCGACTACGCCATCGTCCTGCCGCTGGTTCTGGCGACGGCGGTCGCCACCCAGATCTCCCGCGCGCTTCGACCCGATTCGATCTACGCCGCGGAGTTGAAGGAAAGAGGCCTCGGCTGGGAGCTGACGATCGAAGGACGGCGGCTAGTCGGTCAGGACCGGCCGCCGCAGGATCACGGTTCGGACGAGAAGCCCTAGGCAAGAATCACCAGCAGGGTCGCGAGAAACGACCGCACGCGGCCACGCGAAAAGACGCGCCCGATCGATCCCGCATCGCCGAGGCCGACGATCGAGCTTGCGACGATCGCCGTGGGTGCTCAGATGAGTGAGCACCCGATGCGGCGAGGCCGTTGCGCCACATCGCCGTCGAGTCAGACGTTTCGAGGCGAGGCCTACCGATGACCATCGTGAATCTCAGCGGCCGCGAGTTGCTCGAGCTCTTGCTGTCGCTCGTGGCCTCGTATCTCTTGGCGTTGCCGCTCGGGTGGGAAAGAAAGGGCAGCTCCGAAGCGCACGTCGGCTTGCGAGTTTTCCCTCTCGTGTCCGTCAGCTCTTGCGCCTACCTCTTCCTCGGGCAGCGGCTCTTCAGCGGTACGAGCTCCAGTGAGCAGTCCGATGTCCTGCAGGGCTTGATGACCGGGATAGGGTTCGTGGGTGCCGGCGCGATCGTGAAGGAGCGCGGAGAAGCCCACGGGATCGCCACTGCAGCGGCAGTGTGGACCACCGGCGGCATCGGAGCGTCCGTGGCGTACGGCTACTACGTCATCGCGGCTGCGCTTTGCGTGCTCAGCTTGGTCATCCTCGGTGTCACGCCGCGGTTGGCTCGTCGGGCTGGGCTCGAAAACCGCTCGGAGCGGCGAAGCGGCGTGAAGGCCGACCGCAGATGAGTCTCCTCGCGAGCCACCACCAGCACGCGCTCGACACCGTGGTCGCGATTGCCGCGGCCTACCTGCTCGCGCTGCCTCTCGGCTGGGAACGCGAGCGAAAGAGCGTCGCGCACGTCGGGCTGCGGACGCTGCCGCTCGTTTCGGTGGGAACGTGCGCGTACCTGCTGATCTCCCGCTACCTCTACGAGCGCGGGATCTTCGACGCCGACGGGCAAGCGCGCTCGCTACGCGCGATGATGACGGGGGTCGGGTTCATCGGCGGCGGCGCGATTCTCAAACATGCAGCGCACGTCGAGGGGGTAGGCGGGGTCACCACGGCGGCGAGTGTCTGGACGATGGGCGCGCTGGGCGCCTCGATCGCCCACGGTTACTACACCTTCGCAGTGGTGCTCACCGTGACGAGCCTGTTGGTCGTCGACGTCACGGGAAGGCTGACCGCTCGCGGTCGCGCCTCGAGCGATCGCCGCGACGCACGCGCGACGCGTGAGTAGCGCGTCAGCCGGACGACCTCGCCATCGTGTGCTCGTCGTAGACGAGCTCGTAGGTGGCATCCTCGGGGAACGCCGGCAAGCTCGCGTCCCACTTCCAGTACGCCTCTCGGAGGGCCGAGAACCTGCCTGGCTCGCGATAGCGCAGGTTCGCACGCTCGCGCTCGTCACGTGACAGGTCGTACAAGAACTCGTTGCCGTCGACGGAGAGGTACTTCCAGACGCCCGAGCGAACCGCCTTCTGATTGCGATACAGCATGCGCCAGTAAAGGTTGCGCTCTACCTCCGGGCCGAAGAGGTCGATGCCGTCCAGCGGATACTCCGGACGGGCGGCTGCGCCCGCCGCCGCGATGAACGTCGACGTAAAGTCCATGCCCATCGCGAGGCGGTTCGTCGTGGCCGGCGTGAGCCGCGCGGGCCAGCGCACGATGCACGGCACGCGGATCCCGCCCTCGAGCAGATCCATCTTCTTGCCGAGGAGCGGGTACGTGTCGGAGAAGCGCTCGCCTCCGTTGTCGCTCGTGAACACGACGACCGTGTTCTCGCGCACGCCGCTCCGATCCAGCGCAGCGAGGACTCGAGCGATCCCTTCGTCCATCTGTCGGATCATCGTGGCGTAGGTCTTCACCGACCCGCCGTCGAGGTGGGCGATGTCGGTGATCCGCTTGGACTCCGCCTCGTCCTCACGCGTCTCCCAGGGCCAGTGAGGCGCGTTGTAATGCAGCGAGAGGAGGAAGGGCTCGTTCTTCGAGCCGCAACGTTCGATGAAGTCGATCGCTCTGTCGGTGAAGAGATCCGTCAAATAGCCTTTGCGCTCGACCTCTCGCTCACCGTCCCAGAGGTCGTGCATCCCCCGGAAGCCGTGCGCGAAGTAGTCAGACGCGCCGCCGAGGTGGCCGAAGAACTCATCGTAGCCGCTCTTGAGCGGGCCGAAACGTGGTGGTCGTCCCAGGTGCCACTTGCCGACGAGCGACGTGGCGTACCCGACTTCGCGCAGGAGCGACGCCATGGTCGGCACCTCGGGCGGAAGGCCCTTTTCGGGTGACATGAGCGGCTCGTCGAAGCCACCGTGTAGCCGGTGCTGGTAGCGCCCCGTCGCGATCGCGAACCGCGACGGTGAGCACACCGACGAGTTCGCGTACGCGCTGGTGAAGCGCAGGCCCTCGGTCGCCAGGCGATCGAGGTGCGGAGAGCAGTTTAGTCGACCACCGTAGCAGCCGAGATCGGCGTAGCCGAGGTCGTCCGCGAGGATGAATACGAAATTGGGCTTGCTTGCCATTGGTCCCTCCCGGGTTTGCGTACTTCGCGCCAAGACGGGTCACGGAGGTGGTGCTGCATCGCCAACCGATCACGCCGTGCGTTCGCGTTGCTGCGCCGGCGGTGTGCGCGACCTGCTCGAGCGCCGGCGGAGGGCCAACGCGATCGGGAATAGAACGGCTAGATCGAGCACCGAGAACAAGACGACCATGACGAGGGTGTTGGGGTCGTCGAAGTCTCGCGCCGCGACGACCAACGCCGCAGCGATGTTGCGCTGGCCCGCGCCGAGCCCCATCACCGCGCGCCGATCGTGGTCTGCTCCGCTGATCAGGTAACCCACGCCGAACGCGGCCGCGGTCATGAGGACGGCCGCGCTGATGGCGCCGGTTCCGAGCAGAGCTCGAAACTGAGCGCCGTTGACCACGATGGTCGAGGCAATGAGGACCACCAGCGCGATGCTCGAGGCCTTGACCGCTACAGGTTTCAAGCGCTTTGCCAGGCGAGGCAGGGCCGAGTCGAGGACGAGCCCAACGACGAGCGGCAAGAGCAGGGTCAGGACCAGCGGCACCGCGATGCGCACGGCGTTCACCGAGGCGTCCGCGACGACGAGCGGCACCACGAGCGGCATGTAGAGGACCGTCAGCGGCATCAACAGCACGAGCAGCGTGGCGCTCAGCCCAGCATCGGCATTCGCCGCCTGGGTCAGCTTGATGAGGAACGGAGCCCCGGCAGCCGTGCCGACCAACATCACCCCCGCGGCAAGCCCGGGCTCGAGTGAGAGCAGCCGTGAAATTCCGAAGGCGAGCAGCGGCACGAGGATGAAATTGACGACGAGCGCACGGAAAACCCGGTTTGCGTGCCGAAGCGGTCCGGCGATTTGCTTCAGAGTGTAGGTGAGCCCGATCGCCAGCATGCTGGCGATGGGAAAGATCAGCACCGAGATGTCGAGGAGCGCCTCGAAGAGCTCTTTCATGGGTCACGTCCCGTTACGCTGCCCGCCGAAGTCGGTCATTCCAGGCGTCGCTGCTCACTCCTTCCGCACCTTCAAGAAGCACGCCCGTGCGTTCAACGCTCGCGATCGAGGTCGCTTGCCGGCGCTCCGAGGTCACCTCCTCGATCTCACGGGAGTGCGGAGCATTCGAGCGGGACGCAACCCCCCGCGTGAGGCCTAATGCACCGGGACCTCTTGGTCCAGAGCCACGTCTCGTAGACGAACGTCCTGGGCTGTCGCGGCTCCTACCGGTTGGTGCTCTCTGGCACGACTGAGGGAGAAAGATGGCTTGCTATCGCGGACGAGCGAGCAGCTTGGCCATTCCGTCGAAGAGCGCCATCAGAGCTCCCGCGACCTCTCGAGGAGCCTCGATGCGGACCCCGCCGTCCGCGCTGCGTTCGACGCTGAGTCGAGCGAAGAGGCTTTCGATCGGTTCGGCTCCCGGCACCGAGCTCACTCCATCTGCCTGTTGCATGGCGTCATCCGGGGCAACGGTCGCGCGCAGTTCGTGGGCCGCCGTTCTCTCAGCGACTTCGACGTCCGCGTCCGGCTCCGGATCCATGTCGAGCGTCCCCTTCGCTGCTTTCGCGCTGGGAGCGCTGGGAAGAGCGCCCGGATCGAGCAGCGCCTCGACCCGCTGCAGGAACGAAGCGGCCGTGTCGAACTTGATCTCGTCACTCGTTCCGTCGAAGAGCCCCGTGAAGAGGGCGCGCTTGGCGCTCACCACCGCAGAGATGCGCGCCTCGATACCTTGCTCGTTGACCAGATTGTACACGTCGATCGGAGTTTTCTGACCGAGCCGATAGATACGGCCGATGCGCTGCTCGAGGACCGACGGGTTCCACGGCAGCTCGAGATTGACGCAGGCGTTCGAGGCGCGCTGGAGGTTGAGGCCCACACCTCCGGCGTCGCTCAGGAACATCACTCGCACGCGCGGGTCATCGTGGAAGTCCACGATGGCCTGGGACCTCTTCCGCTGGCTTTCCGCGCCGGTGAAGAACACGGCCGTCAGCCCGGCGTCACCGAGCACGTCTCTCACCGCCCACTCGCTGAGGCGCAGCATGCGGCGCCACTGGCTGAAGACGACTACCTTGCGCCCTTGTTGGACGCACAGATCATCGATGAGCCTCCGGAGCTCATGGAGTTTCGGTGAGAACAGGCCGTCGAGCAAGGCCTGCGTCGGTCGTGCCTTCTCGTAGCTCGGCCACAGCCCCTCGAACTCCACTTGCCCGAGTCCGTTCGAGATGATGCGCTGCTGGGTGAGCATCTGCATCAGCTTCAAGAACTCAGGCTGTGTCAGCGGGCGGCGGCGAGCGCTCGCCATCAGCTGCTTGATGGGCTGATCCAGCTCCCCGTGAGCCTCGAGTTGCTGCGGCGTCATTTCGATCGGGACGCGAGTGTCGGTGCGCGCCGGCAGCTGCGAGAGCACTTCCTTCCTGACTCTCCGTAAGAAGCAGGGCTCGAGTCGTCCTCTCAGGATGTCGAGGTGGCGGGCGCCCGTCTTTCCGGTCCCCCCCTCTCCTTCCCAGGCGGTATGCCAGGGAACGAGCCGCCACTTCGGAGCGAGCGCGACGTCGTCTACCCAGTCGAGGATCGACGCGAGCTCCTCGAGCCGATTCTCGAGGGGAGTCCCGGTCAGCACCAGGCGGTACGCGGGGGTCAGCGCCTTGACGTACACGGCCGACTTCGTGGCGTAGTTCTTGATACGTTGGGCCTCGTCGAGCACCACGATCTCGGGCGAGAGCGCCTGGATCGACTCCGCGTCGCGCAGCAGCTGCTCGTAACCGATGATCAAAAATCCGGTGCGATGCTGGCGGTACGTTGCCTGACGCGCCTCCGCCGGACCTTCCACCACTTGGGCCGGGACGTCCGAGGTCTCTCGCCATTCGCGGAGCCACTGACTCTTGAGGCTGGCGGGCACGATGAGAAGCCCTCGGCGAACGGCCGCGCTCCGGTAAAGGGCGTGGCAGGCCGCGATCGCTTGCGTGGTCTTGCCGAGGCCCATGTCGTCGGCGAGAAGCAGCCGCCCACAGCGGAGGAAGCGCTCGACGCCCTCGAGCTGGTACGCGTAGAGCTTGCGTTTCAACGTCTTCAGCGTCGAGAGCGCGCGGCCCGCGAGACGTTCGTTCGCAAGAACGCGCTCGGCGCGCGCGAGCTCCTCTTGGACGAGGGCACGAGCAGCGGGGGTCGCGTGCAGCTTGCGCTCGCGCACCGCGGCGTGAAGTTCTCGTAGCAGAGGGACGCGCTCGTCCAGTCCGAGGGGGCTCGCACGGAGTGACCCGCTCTGAAAAGCTCGCCTCAGCGCTCCACCGAGCCTGGGTGGCGGGGCTCCGGCTATCGAGAGACCGCGCAAGCGATCCAGCTTGCCTCTCAGGGGAATGGTCGGATCCCAGGCGAGATGAGCTTCACCCGGGAAGCTTGCGTGCGCGCTCGCCGCGAAGCGAATTCTCTCTGGCGAACGATAGATGTCGTCCAGCACCACCAACAGGTGCTTGCAGAGCCCGAGCGAGCTCCGGAGGTAGTCGGCGCAGTTGCAGCTCCCGACGAGAGGTGAAAGCTGCTGCACCCAAGTCACGTACGGCCGAGCGCTGGTGCGCGTGCGCTTGGCGCTTCGTGCTTTGGGCTTCGCTCGCTTCTGCTTCTGCTTGTACGAAAAGCCGTCTACCCGCTCCGTCGTATACTCGCCGAGGCACGCTCGTCCGCGTGGGCGCTTCGCCACTCGCAGGCCGTCTCGCACCGCGAAATCGGAGCGGCGGAGCAGCGCCTCGAGCGCGGCTTCGCGTACCGGGAAGTCGGCGCCTTCGGTCACCGAGAGCAAGTGTTCCACGATCAGGTCAGGAGGGACGACGCCGAAGCGGCCGCGCGCCATCTCGAGCAGGTGCTCGCGAACGAGTAAGCCGTGTTCTCGGCGGGCGTCGCTGGTCTCGGTGCTCGTCGCGGGGGTCGTTTCCACGCTCGTTTGGCTATGCCGTTCACCCGCCGGGGGGAAGGGGCTCGCGGTCCACGACCTCCGAGCGCCCGAGCTCCAAACGGTTTCGCGACCTTTGCGATAGCGACGCGCCTCCGGCTCGGCTCCTGCGTCGCTGAGACGCGGCGTGCTAAGACGAGGTCCAAGTGCTCTCGTGCCTCGCCGGAAGTTCGGTTCGTAGGGGCAATATCCGTTTCTACGACGTACTAAGGTGGCTGCTAGGATGAGGTCCCACGCGCTGATCGTCATGGTTGTCTGTGTGGGTTGCGCTCCGGCGCCGATCGGCACTAATGCCGCCGCGCCGCGCCCGCCGGCGAGCACGAGCTCGACACCGGCAGCCGCGCCCTCCGACGAGCCGGCGACTGCTCACGGCGCTGCGTCTCCGGCCAAGGCCTCCGTCGATGGAGCAGAGCGCCCCTCCGGAGGGGTTGCACCTGGAGCCAACGCGGCAAGCTCGACGGACGCGCCGGAGCCCGGCAAGCTGCCTTTGGACCGTTCGTTGCCTGCATCCGCTTGCCTCCGCTACGGAGATACCGTCGTGCTGCGCGGCGTCCTGGAGCCCCCAGCGCCCCAATCGGCGCCGTCGCCACCCAAGCGAGGGCGCAAAGGGCGAGCGCCTGCAAGCGAACCCGCCTGGCGCCTTCGACTCGATCCTCCACGATGCGTTGGGGCAGCGTCCAATCACACGATCCCGGAGCAACCGTCCGTTTCGATGCTGCTGCTGCTGCCCATAGCGAACGTGGCAGCCACCTACAAAAAGCTCGAAGGGCGTCGCGTCGAGGCCACGGGCGTGCTCATGGGTGTGAGCTCGGGTGGTCAGGTCCACGTGCTCTACGTGGTCCGCGAGCTCACGCCGGCCGACGCGGTAGACCCCGATTGATTCAACGCGAGTGCGTGTCGCCGATCGAGGGGCGACGAAATGCGAGAAGGTTCATGCCGGTCTCCCGCCGGTCGTAGAATCTGTGGCGGTGTCTTCACGTCGGCCATCGAAGTAGACCGCGGCCCAGCGATGCAGGGTCGGTTTGTCGCTGCTCCAGCACCATCCGCCATTGAGGTCGATCGCAATGTCGACCTTCGGATCGAAACCGAGCTTGATGAGTTCCTTATTGCGGTCCCAGTAGCGGCGGTTGACATGCTCACCGTGCCATAGGTGAAGGACGCCGCCCTTGACGGATCGAACCTGCCCTGCAACATCGTCGTTGAGTCGCGCTGACCAGGCGGCGAAGGAATCCGCCAGCGGGGTTGCCTCTCCCACCATCCTTCGGACACAAGGCGAGGTCCAGTCTCCAAACATCGCGTGGGCCATCAAGTGGTCGCCCGTTCCGGCGAGGCAGACGTCATAGAGACCGTGCTCTAGCAGCAGCTCGCGGCGCGCTGCCCAGGCGAAGCCCGTATGCCCGTGTCGGTTGAAGTTTCCCTGCCGGAGCGTTGCGGGCTCGCGGCGGATTTTGGCGGCGAATCCGTCGTAGACCATCCCGTTGCCGGCATGGGAGGCCTCGCCGGGCCGGAGCCAATACGCCTTGTCGAAGGGTTGCACGACGGGAACGGAATCCAGTAGGCGTGACGTCTCGACCGCCCACAACGGGTTCTCGAACATGATGTCGCAGTCCAGCCATGCCACTTTCGCGCACGAGGGTGGCAGGTTGGCGATCGCAAGATTGAGCAGCCGCTCTTTCTGCCAGAGGACGTCACGGCAGCGGATTTGGAGGACCCCCTCTGACGCAGGGAGCTCGAAGGGTGTATCGCCGAAGGCGCATTCGACTGTGATACAGCGCAGCCCCGAGTGCTGGAGGCTGCGCTGAAAGACTTCGAAGTTCCTTCTTCGAGTACTGTACTTGCAAGGGTTGAAGTAGGAAGTCACAAGCCACAAATCGTCCGCAGGTGCATAGCGCTCGGCGGGATGAAGCTTGGGCATCAGGCGATGCATAGTTCGATGTCCGAGCAGCGGGCAACTAGAATCAGAGTCAGCGCCGCCATCGAGTCGTCATCACATTACATCGGATAGGCAGCTGCGGACGTGCTTCGTGCAGACGATTTGCGCCTTCGGAGAATGTCATCTCGCGCCTGGATGCGGCAGAGGATACAACCTGCAAAAGGTCTCTTCGAGTCGATCACTGGTCATGCGAGATGCTACGTGAGGTGCAGCGAGCGGTTGAGAGGCGAGAGCGTCGCTGTCCCTTCGCTTTGACCAACCCCGCCTCCAAAACCTTCTTGGTAAGGAACTTGAGGTCCTTGATCGCGACGCCGATGCCTTGGCGACTTGTTCGATACGCTGACTGGGGTCCTTCTTCACGTAGCCTGCTGGCTTGCGTCCTCGTCCCCCATGAGGTGCGGCGCCCAGCGCGGGCCGCCGTCGCTGATCTGTCGAGACGACGTCATCGTTGACGGGCTCTCTCGATGCTTGCGTGAAGCTCGAAAGAAGCTCGAATTCGTGTGGGTGCGGGGTTCGACGGCGAAGCTGCGGACGAGGCGACCGGTGGCGTCAGTCCGTCGTTGCGCGCGCGAAGTTTCTTGGCTGCTGCAGCCGGTAATTTTCGTCCACCGCGGAAGGTGCCGGAAACGGTTCGACAGTCCGGAACGCGTGTTAAGTTCCTGCCATGGTTGGGTTGTCGACCTGGGTCAAACTCACCGTGTGCGGTCTCTTCGTCGCCGCTTGCGGAGCGACCGAGAGGGATCGCCGCGATGCTTCAGGGAGCGCGGGAACGGAAGGCGGCGCGGGTGATCTCGGCGGTTACGGCGGGGAGTCGGATGGAGGCGGGGGCGGCTCGGGCAACTCGACAGCCGGTGTGGCGGGAGCCGTCGGTGGACAAGCCTCCGGCGGTCAAACGGGGGGGGCGGGGGGCATAGGCGTTAGCAGCTTTCTTTTCCATTCCGGGCGAGCCGTGCGAGGGGGTAGGCATGGCAAAGCTCGATGTCGCCCATGGCTGGGACCAGATCCGGGAATACCTGCCGGCGGATTACGTCGTTT
>JAEZYO010001049.1 GCA_023419055.1 Pseudomonadota bacterium
TGTCCGTCGTGGTTTCGCAACCGAACGAACGTGGAGCGGTCCCGATCTATTTCCATCATCCCGCTACGTTAGGCGCAAAGGATCTGGCCATGGGGGGGCGGCAGATGCTTGAGCATGACTTTGGTACCGACAAACTCGATTCCGTTCTGATCGAGGCGGATCCTAGCCTTCTCGGTATCTGCGAAATGCACCTTTCCAGATGCTACCCAGAGCCACTTCGCGACCTTTGCGCCATCTCTGAGATGTCCCTTGAGTTGGTCACGCGCGGCCGCCTTCTTCCGAATTACGGTTGAGATCTCGTCGTGCTTCGCAGAATGCGGTTCGATCGCAACGATTTCTCCGCTAGGACTGTGTCCCAGCAGGTAGTCCCAGCGGTTCTCCTGTTCGTGATCAAGCCTCAGAGCAGCATCCACATCCAGGCTGTCCTCAAAGTCCTGTCGAATTCCGACGTCGAGGTAGTCACGATGCGCTGACTTCACCGCGCCCAGCCCGTCGGCCACGAGAGCTCGGAGCGATGAGTCTGCGCGTAGAGCCTGCCTCAGTCGTGTTCCACTCGAGGCCCTCTTCACGAGTCGCTCTCATTGACGGCTTTTCGCACAGCTGCGCCGAAGCGGGATGAATACTCCGTTAGACCACCCCATCCGGCGACGCGCTCGTCATCAGCGTCAGGGTCAAGCGCAGAGATTTCTGTCGAGATAACCTTCCCCTTCTTGGAAAAATCAAGAAGGTAGGCCCGGTAATCTTTCTCTAGAGCAGCTTGTGCCACTCGCTGCATCTGTTGAGACTGGGTTACACCAAAGGCATCGCACACTAGTTGCCATCTCGCATTGTGCGCCTTGAGCCTCTGCATCATCCAAAGCAGAGTGAGCACGTGTGGTGAGTGAGTAGACATCACCACCCGATATCCACGCCAGAGAAGGTCGAGGACCAGAAGCATTACCGCCGTGACTGCTCGAGGATGCAATCCCATTTCTGGTTCCTCGATGACAACCCAGTCAGTCTCTTTGCGCTTGCGCAGATTGGTTGACGGGAGGAGATGATAGAGACCAAGAAGGAGAGGGGTGAATTCGCGTTGACCGGCGGTCCACGTCATGAACGGGAGGTGCATCGTGCCGTGCACCAAGCGCAAGCGCCTAGCGTGTTGCGCGTCTTCCTCGATGCCAACCTTTCCGCCATGAAAGACGGCGTCGTCGATCTGCGTTCGGATCTCGCGCTTTAGTCGCTTTTCGAGCGGAAAAAGGGTGCCTGCATCCTTTCCACTAAAGCGATCGAAGAGATTCTGACTGAATATGCGAGCAACGGCGGGCGTGTCCGAGGTGAGCTTCTGAAAGGGTGAAGCCCATCCGTCGCTGATGAGCATCGAGCGATGTGCAGGTACGAAGAAGAGGTGCTCGGCACCGTCCCCGATTCGCGACAAACCCCTAGCAGAGACCGTCTTACCCCCAAGTGAAACGACACTCTCGCCCTCGCGCCAGGCGGGAGCCATCCCCGTACCGAAGATGAGATCGATGAGTACGTCCGAGCGGTCTGTGGGATGCCCCGCGGCCCTGAGAGCGTCGACGATCTGGCGCCCGTCCATCCCTACCTTGAGCCACTGCAGTGCCAGGCTCTTGCCAGCGCCTTGTGGTCCCACAAGCACAGTGAGATCGCCCAACGTCAGACTCACGTTTTCAAGGTGAGCGAAGTTGCGGATGGTTAAATTGAGCGGCTTTGATTGGACTGCGAGTCCCTTGTGAGCTCTCTTCTTCATCGAACGCGATCTGGTTGAGAATGGCGTACCGATCGTGGTTCCCTTACGGGCACCTTGCCGGAAGCGTGCGTGACCAACAAGTTCTGGGACCGGCATGGCTTCGTGTTCTTGAGTCGGCCTCCTGGCCGATGTCGCTCCCTGGCGTGCAGCCTCCCCAGCAGTTTAGGGCGCCCGACCTCAGTCCACGAAAGCCCAGAGCAGGCGCTTGCTCTTCGGATCCAGGCGCTCCGGATCGGGGATGCGGAAGAGGTCGCCGTACACGTCCTCGATCACGAGGCCGCCTGACTCGAGCTCTCGGGGCCAGCCGTCGAGCGGAGTCTGGAACGTGCGCGCGCCGTGCGCGGTCTGGACGCGCCAGGATCGCAGCTCGAAGTCTTCCTCCACCGAGTGGATGGCCGTGATCTCGAGCACGAAGCTCGAGCGCGCGAGGGTCGCTTCGGCCGCGCGCCGTGAAGCGGCGTCGAGCTCCTCCACGCTCGTGATGAAGCCGCGCTCCTCACCGTCCTTGTCGCGCAGCGAGACGTAGCGGCGCGGCTCCGTCCAGGGGAAGCAGCGCACGAGATCGACCGCGACCTGTGTCTCGCCCTGGACGAGCCAGAGCTTGCCGTCGATGCGTCGCTCCAGGCGGAGCGGCTGAGGAGCGGGCCTTGGGCCCGAGCCCTCGTCGCTCGATTCGAAGGAGTCGCGAACCGTTTCGAGATTCTGACTGGCTGTGGAATCAGGCTGCATGGTGGAGATCCTGCTGCAAAGAAAGGAGCTTCTTGTAGATGCCGTCGGGTAGAGCGAGGAGCTCGGCGTGGGTGCCCGCCTCGGCGAGCTTGCCGTTTTCGATCACGAACAGGCGCGATGCCTTGCGCAAGGTGGAGAGCCGGTGCGCGATCGCGAACACGGTGCGCCCCGCCACCAGGCGATCGAGCGCTTCTTGAATCTTGCGCTCGGTCTCGGTGTCGACCGCGCTCGTCGCCTCATCTAGGATCAAGATACGTGGGTTGCGGAGCACGGCTCTGGCGATGCTGATGCGCTGGCGCTCACCACCCGAGAGGGTGTGGCCGCGCTCGCCCACGATGGTGTCGTAGCCGAGCGGCAGCTTGCACACGAAGTCGTGCGCGTTCGCGGCGCGCGCCGCCGCGATCACCTGCTCGAGCGTCGCCTCGGGCATGCCGTAGCGGATGTTCTCGAGGATGCTGCCGTGAAACAGGTACGGATCCTGGAGCACGATGCCGACCTGGCTCCGGTAGAGCCCGCTGTCGAGCGCTCGCACGTCGACGCCGTCGACCAGGATTTGCCCGCCGGTGACGTCGTAGAAGCGCGTGAGCAGGTTCACGAGCGTGGTCTTGCCGCCGCCCGAGGGGCCGACGAGCCCGATGAGCTCACCGGGCTTCACCTCGAACGAGATCCCGCGCAGCACCTGGCGCACGCCGTCGTAGCCGAAGGTGACGTCGCGGAACTCGACCTTGCCCTTCAAGTCGTGGAGCGCGATGGGCTCCACCTGGTCGCGCACGTCGGGCTCGGTGTCGAGCACCTCGAACACGCGGTGCGCGCTCGTGGTCGCGCGGTGCAGCATGCGCGCCGCTTGCCCGATGGTCTCGATGGGCGCGACGAACATCGTCATGTAGAGCAAGAACGAGACGAACGTGCCCGTGGAGAGCGCGGGTCCGAGCGCGCTCGACGTGCCGAGCAAGCGCGGCAGCGCCGCCGTCCACACGAGCAACACCGAGAGCTGCACGCCGAACATCAAGATCGGCCAGAACGCGGTCCACGCCGAGTGGATGCGGTTGAACTCGCCGAGCACGTCGGCGTTGCGCTGGTGAAAGCGCTTCTTCTCGCGGCGCTCCTGGTTGAACGCTTTGACTACGCGCATGCCGGGAATGGTGTCCGACAAGACGTCGGTGAGGCGCGACCACTTGCGCCACGCGCGCAAGAAGAGCTCCTCCATGTTCTGGCCGTTCTTGTAGATCGCGTAACAGAAGAGCGGCAGCGGCAGGCTCATGATGAGCCCGAGGCGAGGGTCGAGGTAGATCAGGAGCCCGGACAGGCCGATCAGCATGGCCGCGGCGAGCGTCATCTCGACCACGCCGAACGCGAGAAACTCCCAGAGCCGATCCGTGTCCGAGCTCACGCGCGTGATGAGGCTGCCCGTCTTCTTGCGCGAGAAGAAGCTCATGCTGAGCCGGTGCAGGTGGTCGTACACCTCGTCGCGCAGATCGCTCGCGACGTGCTCGCCGAGCTTGGCCATCAAGCGCAATCGCGCCCAGACGCAGAGCTGCCGCGCGACGTAGACCGCCGCGATGCCGCCGACCGCGAGCCACGCGATCGTGCTCACGGAGCTCCCCGGAATTTGGCCGGATTGCACGGGGCCGATCACGCGATCGACGAGGTAGCCCGTGATGAGCGGCGGCAGCATGGAGAGCAGCGTGATGCCGAGCGCCGCGCTCGTGCCCAGCGCGAGCCGTTTTTTGTACGGCGCGAAGTAGCCGAGCAGGCGCCACACCACCGCGAGTTTGTTGGGGACCACGAGCGCCTGAGCCTCGCGCACCGGATCGAGCACGCTCGAGGCGTAGCGCGCGTCGGCGTCGCCGAGCGGCACGCTGCGACCCTCGAGCGCCTGCTCGAGCACGAACGCGATCCCCTCGATGCTGCGCTTCTGCCGCTGCGTGAAGAAGAGCTCGGCGAGCGGCTCGCGATCGCTCTCGCCGTGGACGCGAAAGATGCGGCAGGAGAGGCCGGGCTCGTTGCTCACGGCGCGGATGCGCGATCGCTCGAAGCTCGTGACGGAGGGCGCGGACGCGTCACCGCTCGCGACCGCGGCGTGAGTTTCACCCAGCAAGAACCAGGTGTCGTCGAAGCGGAGCTCGCGGTCGAGATCCGCGAGCGCATAAGCAAGAACCGGCTTGCCTCCCCACTGGGCCTCTACGGCTTTCCGCAGGTGCTCCGGGAGCTTCGACGCCTGCCCGAGATAACGATCGAAGAGCTCGGCGTCCGAAAGCTGATTGGAAGTCGACATTTGGCTGAAATTCCCTTTGCTTCGTCAGCCCACCAGGTCACTGAGACCGGAGGCTGGCGGCGGGAAATCCAGCCTCTACGGTTCGGGTCGCACGAGGTGCGGGGCGCGCTTGGCGCCGGCGACCACTTGCGGCAACGCCGGCATTCGCAGCGCGACGGGCACCGCGCGAACTCGCGCTGGCATGCTCGGGCTGCGCCGCTCGGCGCTATGGCAAATGGTGCCGTTCATTCCGCTGACCTCGAAAGGCAGTTCGACCCAAACCAATTTGGGGGACGGAAAGAGCTAGCTTCGCGCCCTTCGCTTGTCAAGCGGGCCGTCGAAGCGAAACCTGCACGCGCGTCAGCGCGTCTCGCTCAGGGCTCGCGATAGAAGCGCGGCACGCGGCGCGAGATGTCGGTCAAGACTTCCCAAGGGATCGTGCCGAGCTCCGCTGCGAGCTCTTCCGCGCCGATCTGATCTTCACCGAGCGGACCGCGCTGCGAGCCGAGGATGCAGCACTCGTCACCGAGCTTCACGCCCTCGACGTCGGTCACGTCGATCATGGTCATGTCCATGCTGACGGTGCCGGCGATGGGCGCGCGCTTGCCGCGCACGAGGACGCTCCCGCGGTTACTGCGCGCGCGGGCGAGCCCGTCCGCGTAACCCATCGGGATGGTGGCGATACGGCTCGGGCGGCGCGCCGTCCAGGTGGCGCCGTAGCCCACCGAGCCTCCGGTCGGGACGTCACGCAGGGCAATGATCTCGGTGCGCACGCGCATGACGGGGCGCAGCTCTTTACAGGCGCCGGGCCGCGGCTCTACGCCGAACAGCGCGATGCCGGGGCGCACGAAGTCGAGCCACGCCCGCTGTGACTTGAGCAGGGCGGCGCTGTTCGCGGCGTGACGGAGGCCCGCGCTGAGGCCCTGCTGGCGCAAGAGCTCCGCGGCCTCGTCGAACAGGTCGAGCTGGTGATCCATCGACTCGGTGTTCCACGAGTCGGCGCAGGCGAAGTGCGTCATCAAACCGGCGAGCTTGACCTCGGGCCAGGCGCGGAACGCCTCCGCGAGCTTCGGGATCTCGCGGGGCGCGATCCCGAGACGAGACATGCCGGTGTCGATCTTGAGATGGACCTTGACCGGCTCGGCGCCGGAGAAGCGCACCTCGTCCGCCAGGCCCTCGATCTGCCCGAGATCGTGGATGACCGGCGTGAGGTCGTGCCGCAGGAGCTCACCGTAGGCGCGGCCGTAGTAGCCGCCCGTGACGAGGATCGGCACCCGAATGCCGGCTTCGCGGAGCTCGACGCCCTCTTCCAAGAGCGCGACGCAGATGCCGCTCGCCCCGGCGCGCTCGAGCGTGCGGGCGACGCCTTTGGCGCCGTGGCCGTAGCCGTCGGCCTTGAGCACCGCCCAGACCGGCTGCCCGCCGGCGGCGCGCTGCACGACGCGCAGGTTGTGCCGCAAGTTCGCGAGGTTCACTTCCGCGCGGGTGGGCCTGACCGCGTCCGCGGGGACGGCCCTCTGGGGGCGAAGCACGCGGGGGAGCGGGGTCGCGAGGGCGGGAGTGAGAGCGCTCAAGGCGGGGTGCCGCAGCGTCATTGGGATCTACCGGCTAACGCCGATTCTCACGGCGCGTCAACTTATCGGGCAGCTTCATTGCTGTCCGATTCGCGGAATGCAACGGGTGTGCTCGTTCGAAAATCACGATTAGCGCGGAAAATTGAGGAAAACCCGGGAATTGAGCCCGGTTACCTGTTTCCGCGCGGACACGGGTGTGTGTCTCCTGACACGGATCGGCGACATCGACCGAACTTGGTCGGTGCTCCAACGGTTCTCGCCGAGCACGGAAGACCGCTGAACTTCTGACGACCCGCGACCCGCTGGGCCGAAAAGTATCCGCTCAGCGGAAGCAGCGCCGCATGCACGCCTTGTAGTCGGGCTCGCAGCTCTTACAGGCGGCAGAGGAACCCGCGTCCGCGCCGCAGGCAGCCACGCAGCTGTCGTGAGACGAGCGGCAAGCCTTGGCGCAGTCGTCTTCGGGTG
>JAEZYO010001050.1 GCA_023419055.1 Pseudomonadota bacterium
ACGCGCTCGCTGCCGGGCGCTGCCGGCGGGCGCTGCCTCACCGCTCGCATCGAACGCAGGCTCGACGACTCCTACTCGTACTGGCGCTCGATCCCGAGGCTCCTGCTGGCCTTGACAGCGCGAGCGCAACGGCGAAATCTTCCGCCCGCATGTGGCTTGGCAGACTCGGGGCGCTATGGGCGGTAGCCGTTCTGGTGGCCTGTGGCGAAGGCACCACCACGGAAACGTTCTCGGATTCTACAGGCACGGAATTCGTTCGGAAGTGCGACGGCTCGGACTGCGAGACCTCGTTCGCGGCGGGAGCCGTTTGCGGCTCGAATGCTGCACTGATCGGAGGACGCTGGATCACCGTCTGCACGGGACCTGGCGACGCGATCTACTCGGAAAACTGCCGACTGGTTACCTGCCGGAGCGACGCGGATTGCGCCCTGTATAGCGGCTACGGCTGCAAGGCTGGGGCTTGCGAAAGCTCAGCCTGGAACGGGAGCGTCGGATACGCGTCCGACGTCTACGCGGTGTGCTTTCGAGACCAGTCGCGAGCGGAGCTTTGCCGAAGCAAAGGCGGCCCAAAGAGCGATGAGTTCACGCCGGTGGATGAGGTCTGCTCGCCTGGTCCCGAAGAATGCACGGCGCTTCCCGATGGCTGCGAAGCTCCGCGGTAGGGTTCTGGGAGTTTCGTAGGGTGGTGGGCGCGGCCGCGCTCGCAGCGAGACAATGAACTCGCCGTTCATACTTGCGAAGCATCCCTTGTGAGTAAGGCTCGTACTTTTGCGCGATCGGCATCGAGGCGTTGACTCTCACTCGCGTGGGAATGCTCGCGGGCATCCGAGTTGACATGCCGCCGAGCGCTCGAAGATTATGAGGAGTTCCAAGCAAGGTCGAGCACGAGAGCCGCCAGGCACCCACAGGGGGCCCGTGCGGGATGCCGGGAGCACGCTCAATGGTCGTGGACGCAACGAGCCCTGTGGAATTGGTCGAGACTCCGTCGGGGGTTGTCAGCACCACCTCGCCACGCAGGGCGCACCTCGCCGTCGAGCAGCTTCGCATCGTCGAGCTCATCGCGATGGGCTCGCCGCTCGAAGAGGCGCTCGACGCGCTCCTCCGTTTCCTCGAGCAGGAAGCGCCGAACATGCTCTGCTCCGTCTTGCTGCTGCTGGATGCCGATCGCGCGCACCTCCGTCACGGCTCGGCGCCGAGCCTGCCCGCCGAGTACTGTCGAGCCATCGACGGCTCCGTGGTGGGCCCCTGCGCGGGCTCGTGCGGCACTGCGGCGTTTCGTGGTGAGCAGGTCGTGGTGGCCGACATCGAGACCGACCCGCTCTGGATCGACTACCGCGAGTTCGCGCGGCCGCACGGCTTGCGCGCCTGCTGGTCGCCGCCGATCTTCGGTCCGGCGCGGCGCGTGATCGGCACCTTTGCGATGTACTTCAAGCAGCCGGGGACCCCGACCGAGGCCGACCAGGAGATGATCGGGATGGCCACGCACGTCGCCTCCATCGCCATCTCCAAGGCCCTCCGGGAGAGCGTGCTCCGCGACAGTGAGGAACGCTACCGCCTGCTCAACCTGGCGACCAAGGACGCTGTCTGGGACTGGGACATCCGGAAGAACACCGTGTGGTGGAACGAGAGCGTGCAGCGGCTCTTCGGCTACACCGCGGAAGAGGTGAGCGACGCCTACGACTGGTGGGTAGAACGCCTGCACCCCGAGGATCGCGAGCGCGTTCACCAGAGCCTGCAAGCAGCGGCGGCGGACGCCGTGAGCTGGCGTGAGGACTACCGCTTCCGGCGCCGAGACGGCAGCTACGCCGACATCCTCGATCGTGGGCACGTGATGCGGGACGCCTCGGGCGCGACCGTCCGCATGATCGGCACCATGCAGGACATCACGGAGCTCAAGCAAGCGCAGCTCAGGATCGAGCACCTCGCCTATCACGAGCCGGTGACCGAGCTCCCGAACCGGACTGCCCTGCAAAGGGACCTCAGGCTCGCGCTCGAGGTGCTGCAGGTTGGAACGGGAGAGCTCGGGCTGCTCTTGATCAACCTGAACTACTTCCGCGACATCAACGACGCCCTCGGCCACCAGAACGGAGATCTCCTGTTGCGGCAGGCAGGCGAGCGGCTGCGTCGCGCGGTCGGCGCGTCCGGCCGGGTCGCGTCGCTCGGAGGGGACGAGTTCGCGGTGCTCTTGCCCGAGCTCTCGGGGCGCCGCGACATCGAGCGCACCGTCTCGGCGATGCAAGACTGCCTGCAGCAGCCGTTCCAGATCGCGGGCATCCCGATCAAGATGGACGCGACGGTGGGTGTCGCGGTGTCCCCGCGCGACGGTGACACGCCAGAGGTGCTGTGGCGACACGCCGACGTCGCGCTGCGCACCGCCAAGCAGCACCACACGCCGTATCTCCACTACGACCCTGCCATCGACCGCTCGGATCCGAATCGGCTCGCGCTCGCGAGCGAGCTCCTCAGCGCGCTCCGTGAGGGTCAGCTGCTGCTCCACTTTCAACCCAAGCTCGCTCTCGCTACCGGGCGCACCGTGGGCGTCGAGGCGCTGGTGCGCTGGAACCACCCCGCGCGCGGCCTCTTGTTGCCGGACCACTTCATCCCGCTCGCCGAGCGGACCGGCATCATCAATCCGCTCACCACCTGGGTCGTCGACCACGCCCTCCGCCACGGCCTCGCCCTGGCCCAAGCCGGCCTCCCCCTCGACCTCTCCGTCAATCTCTCGGCCAGAAACCTGCATGATCCGAGCTTCTGCCCCGCGCTCCTGAAAGCCCTCGACGCGATCGACTTCCCCCTCTCGCGCCTCACGCTCGAGATCACCGAGACGGCGATCATGACCGACCCCGGGCGAGCGAAGGCGGCGCTCACCGAGCTGCACCACGCCGGCATTCACCTCTCGATGGATGATTTCGGCATCGGCGAGTCCTCCCTCGCGTACCTCAAGGATCTGCCCATCACCAAGATGAAGATCGACAAGTCGTTCGTGGTGGGCTTTCGCGAACCGCGCAACGCGGCGATCGTGCGCTCCGCCATCGACCTCGGGCGCAACCTCGGCCTCAGCGTGACCGCCGAGGGCATCGAGGACGAAGCCACGTATCTGGCTCTCCGCGATCTCGGCTGCGAGCTCGGACAGGGCTATTTTTTCAGCAAGCCGCTCCCGATGGAGCCGCTCGTCACCTGGCTGCGTGAGTCACCCTGGGGCTTGGCCCCCTCCGCGCCGTAACCGCTCTCCCCTTCACTTTCCGCCGCCGCGAACCGGGATTCGTCGCGCCACACCGGCCCGCCCTCGCGCTCGCTGACGCTGACGCTGACGGAGGCTCCCAACGCTAGCCTCGCATCGTGGGTCGAGGAGAAGACTTTCCCCAGACCGCTGCGACCCATCCTGGGTCTCCGTGCGGTGGTGGACCGGCGAGGCAATGCCCTCGATCTCAAGCCTCTGGAGACCCTGGTCGCGCGCATCGTGGAGACCTGGTCCCCAGTGCAGATTTGGCTCTTCGGGAGCCGTGCCCGTGGCGACGCTCAGGACCACAGTGACTGGGACCTCCTCATCGTGCTCGCGGACGACGACCACGCCGCGCTCGATCCCATCCAGGCGTGGCGCGTCGGTCGGAAAGCTCGCGTTCGGGCCGACATCGTGGCCTTCAGGGTGAGCGAGTTCGAGGAAGATCGCAGTACGCCAAACACGTTGCCCTACGACGCGGCGACAGCGGGTGTCTTGGTGTATGAGCGTTGAGCCCGTCGTCGGGAAGGAGGATGGTTCTGGTTCAGCCCGACCGAAAACCCCGATCGGTCCCAAAGTCCAGAGAACGAGTCCGTGGGGCGGCCCAATGCTGACGGGCCAGCGCTAGCCCGCAGAGTCGCGCTGACCCGCTCTTCTCAGCTCCCCCCTCCGGTCACGCCCTCGGCACGTTCGGCACCGCGGGCGCGGGAACCTTCTCGGCCTTCTCCCGCGCGCGCAGTCGGGCGCGGCGCCGCCGTTCGTACGCGCTGCCCACCTGACGAGCGACGTCGGGGTAGTGCCGGAACACGAAGCGTGCCGCCCGCCGAGCCCGCGAGACGCGGTCGAGCAGCAGCGTCACGAGGCGATTCCGGAGCGCGAGCTCCTGAGTCTGACGCTCCACCGCGGAGCTCGACAGCTTGATCGCCGATTGAGCGCGGAGCTGGCTCGCCACTACGAGCGCCTCGTCGATGAACGCCGCCTCGAAGTCGG
>JAEZYO010001054.1 GCA_023419055.1 Pseudomonadota bacterium
GCCGTAGGCATGGATGCGCACGCGAGCGTCGCCGGTGAGCAAGCTGGTCGTCCCTTGCGGACACAGCCAGACACCACCTGCGCTCGTTTCCTCGCAGGTCAGCCAGCCCCAGGGGCTCGGCCCGCCGCAGCAGTTGCGGCTGGTGCCGCCCAGCACGTCGTTGCTGGAGGTCACGATCGGGTTCGCCGGGTCGCTCGCGTCGATCACCAGGCGCGACACCCCTCCATTCTCGTCGAGCTCGTGATTCCGCATCAGGATGAGCTCACCCGCTTTCGAGCCCGGGAACGTCGCCATCCCGTCCGGCGCCCCGCGCATCGGGTTGCCGTCGCTCATCGTGTCGCCCGCGGTCTGAAGGATCTTGTAGTGGAATCCCGCGGGTAGATCGAGCCGACCCTCCGGATCCGGAACGAGCGGGCCAAAGCTTGCCGCCTGAGCCTCGCGGGTGAACACGGTGGCAAAGCCGACGGTGGCTCCGCTCGCCAGCGCGGTCCCAAAGCCCAAGAAACTACGACGCGTCAGGTTCATTCGTCACTCCTGCTGCTCGACCGCCCATGAATGGTGTGGGGGCCGTAGCATCGAGGGGCAATCGAACCTATGAGTCGGCGAGCAGGCGCACTCGGCGCCGAGCGCGTGGCACGGCGCGCGCTCGCTGCGTCGAAGCAACCCACGCGGGTGCGATGAGCTGCGTCACCTCGAGCGCGGCGTGGCTCGATCGCCGCCGAAGACCTCGGGCGGTGGGCTCTCCACGCGCGGAAACAGGAGGGTGAAGGTGCTCCCGCGACCGGGCTCGCTGTCGACGGTGATTCGGCCTCCCGCCTGATGCACGATGCCGTAAACGGTCGCGAGCCCGAGGCCCGTCCCTTTGCCCACCTCCTTGGTCGTGAAGAACGGCTCGAAAATGCGCTGCTTCACTTCCTCGCTCATGCCGATGCCGTCGTCGGCCACCGTCAGCACGACGTCTTCCCCGCGGTCACGGCTGGGGTCGGCGCCGGCCATCGAGGTGCGGATGGTCAGCGTGCCGCCGTACGGCATGGCGTCGCGCGCGTTCAGCGCGAGGTTGATGACGACCTGCTCGAGCTGACCCGGATCGGCCCAGATGTGACCGAGCTTCGGAGAGAGGTCGATCACGACCCTGATTTGCTCGCCGAGGATGCGGCCGAGCATCTTCTTCAGCTCCGAAACCACGTCGTTTACCTGCACGAGCTGCAGGTTGCTAGCCTGTCTGCGGCCGAAGGTCAGGAGCCGCTGGGACAGGTTCGCGGCGCGCGTCGCCGCCAGCAGGATCTGCTCGACGTCTTCGTGCGTCTGCCCCTCGGGCGGCAGCTGCTCGAGGAGCAACTCGGCGTAGCTCTTGATGACGGCCAGCAAGTTGTTGAAGTCGTGAGCGATGCCGCCGGCGAGCTTGCCCATCGCGTCCATCCGTTGCGCGCTCAGAAACTGCTTCTCGAGCTCGCGCTGCTGCGTCACGTCGCGGATCAGCGCGATGCCCCCCGTGACCCCGTTCTCCGTATCACGCAACGGCGTGGCCGTGATGGTCAGGATCCTCCCGCTGCTGGGCCCGTTCTTGACGAAGACCTCGGCCTCCGAAGCGAGGTTGCCTGCCATCGCTCGGAACAAGGGGTGCTGTTCGATGGGAAGTGGCGTCTTCTGATCGGGCAAGAACAGGCCGTAGGTCTCCGCCCAGCGCTCGGCCGGCACGCTTCGGGCGCCGCTGCCGAAAAGCTTCTCCGCCTGGCGATTGAAGAACAAGAACTTGCCCGACTGATCGGCGACCACCACGCCTTCGCCCATGCCCTCCAGGATCCCTTTTAGAACCTGGCTCTGCCGGCGCAACTTCTCCTCGCTCGCGAGCAGGGCATCCTGAACCTTGACCCTGTCGGTCACGTCACGAGAAATCCCGACGAGCCCGATGATCTCGCCGCCCTTTCCGCGAATCGGCGCCTTCGTCTCGGAGAACCAGATCTTGCGCTCGCCGAGGTGATCCTCGCGGAGAACGTCGGTGAGCGGCACGCCCTCGTCGAGCATCGAGGACTCACGATCTTCGATATCCCGGACGACCGCGGACCTCGGCAAGAGCTCGCTCAGGCGCCTGCCCACGAGCTGTGAAGGCGGCGCGTCGACGGTGGCGCGGGCGAACGCTCGGTTGGTTCTGACGAAACGGAGCTCCCGGTCCTTGAAGTAGATGCCGTCGGGGACGTTGTCCATGAGGTCATGCAGCAACCGGCGCTCGAACGCGAGGTCTCGCGAGAGGCGGAAGTGCTCGGCCGCGTTGCGGACCTTGCTGCGCAGGTCCTCGGGGTTCCACGGCTTGGTCACGTAGGCGAAGATCCCGCCCTCGTTGATGGAACGCGCCACCGCCGTGAGGTCGGCGAAGCCGGTGAGCAGGATCCTCGTGGCGTCCGAGGTGCGCCGGAGCTCGGCGACGAGCTCGTCCCCGCGCATTTTCGGCATGCGCTGGTCGGTGATCACGACGGCGATCTCCGGGTGGCGGCCGATCACGCGCAGCGCCTCCTCGCCCGAGGGGCTGGTATGAACCGTGAACTCGTCCGACAGCAGATCCTCGAGCGCGACGAGGACCTGGGGTTCGTCGTCGACGACGAGGATGCTCGGCCTAGCCGGCGCCGCCACTTTCTCCGTTCCGCTCGGGCGGCTCGCCTCGCTGTACGCCTCGTTCGTCTGCGTCCCGATATTCATCATGGTTCCCCTGCGGCAGCCGGATCGTGGCCAAGGATCCTCTTCCTTCGACACTCTCGAGCTCGAGGGTGCCGCCGTGTTTCTGGACGATGGCGTAAGCGATCGTGAGTCCGAGCCCCGTGCCCTGGCCCACGGGCTTTGTCGTAAAGAACGGCTCGAAAATCCGCTCTCTTAAGTGTTGCGGGACGCCCCGCCCGGTGTCCCCAATCGTGATGACGTAGTCGCGGCCCTGCTGTGACGTGGACAGCGTCAACGTGCCCTGCTCGCCCATCGCGTCGATGGCGTTGGCGATCAGGTTCGTCAACACTTGGTTGAGCAGCCCTGGCTGGCAGTGGAGGACGTCCGCGGCTTCGAAGTGCGTTTCGACGTCGATGCGGCCCCTCAGGCGGTGCCCGAGGATGGTGAGCACGGCCTCGGCGCATTCACGAAAGCTCACCCGGCTCGGCTCGTCGCCCTCGTCGATGCGGGAGAACGTCCGAAGCTTGACGACGAGGTCGCGGATCCGCTCGAGCCCGACGGTGGTCTCCTTCTGCCGGTCCAGAGCACGCCGCCAATGAGCGGCGGCCTGGGTCGAGAGCCGTGCCTCGACTTCGCCGCCGACCAGCTCGAGGCTCCGGCGCGCGGTGTCCAGGTGGCTGATGACGAACGCCAGGGGATTGTTGATCTCGTGAGCGACGCCGGCGACGAGCTCACCGAGCGACGCCATCTTCGCTGACTGCACGAGCTGCGCCTGGGTGCGCTTGAGCTCGTCCATCGAACGCTCGAGAGCCGCGTTGGCGTCGGCCAGGCGGCGCCGGCTCGCGTAGAGCTCCAGAAACACCTGGACCTTGCTGCGCAGCACGGCGGCGTTCACGGGCTTGAACAGGAAATCCACGGCGCCCGACCCGTAGCCGCGCATGGCGCTCTCCTCGCTCTGGTGCATCGCCGTGAGGAAGATGATGGGCACGTCGCGCGTCAGCGGGTTCTCGCGTGCCCGGCGCGAAACTTCATAGCCGTCCACGCCGGGCATCATCACGTCGAGCAGCACGACCGCGAAGCGACGCCGAGTCAGCTGCGACAGCGCGTCCTCACCCGAGGGTGAGAGCACGACTTCGCACGGCAGGTCCCCGAGCAGGGCCTGCATGGCGATCAGGTTGGCCGGGGCGTCGTCTACGACGAGCACGGAAGGCAACCCGGTGTTCTGACTGAGTTCGCCCTGGACCACCATCGGCTAGCCTCTCTGTCGGCGTCGGTTCGGCTCCGCGACGTTTCGTCGCGCACCCGAGTCGGGTCGGGGCTCGCGGTCCAGCAGGCGCGAGCCCGGGTAGCCTACCGCACTTCTCCGCCGTGGCACGCTCCAAAGACCCGGAGCGGCGCGCGTGTTCGTTCGAGCGGACGCCTCAGGCCGCGCGACGGCGCCGGCGGAAGGCGAGCCCCAGCGCGCCCGCGGCCATCAAGAGCGCCGCCCTCGCGCCGAGCTTACCGCCACCGACCGTGCGACAACCGCACCCGTCGTCTTCCGAGCCTCCGTCGCCGACGCCGACGGTGCCGCCGCTCGAGCTGCCACCACTCGAGCTGCTACCGCCGCTCGAGGTGCCGCCGGTGATCACGACGCCGCCGCCGTCGTCACCGCCCTCACCGTTGCCGTTGTCGCCGCCCGCGCCGTTGACGCTGCCGGGGGGCTCACACGCGCCGTCGACGCACGCCGCACCGCCGGGGCACTCCGCGCCCTCGCAGTTGTCGACGCAGTCGCCGTCCACGCAGTGAGCGCCCGAGTCGCACGAGACGCTCGCGCACGAGTCCTCGACGCAAACATTGTCCGAGCACGTGAAGCCGTCGTCGCAGCCCTTGCAGTCGCAGTCCACGCACACGCCGAGGTTGCAGGAGTAGCCCTCGTCGCACTCGATGCTCGCGCAGGGGTCCACGCACACGCCTTGGCGGCAGACGTGGCCGTAAGGGCAGGTGACGTCCTTGCAAGCGTCGATGCACTCGCCCTCGTCGCAAATCTGCCCGGGGTCGCAGTCCACGTCCTCGCAGTCCGGATCGACGCAGGTCCCGGCGGCGCTGCACACGAAGCCGGCGGTGCAGGGGAACTCGCCGCTGCCGCAGGGCGGCACGCATTTCCCGCGGTCACAGACGAACCCGTCGTCGCAGAGGTCGTCGCCCTCGTCGGTCTTGCCGTCACAGTCGTTGTCGAGCGCGTCGCACTTCTCGTCGGACGGCGAGGCGTTGGGCACGCAAGTGAGCTCACCTTGCTGGCACTGCATGGTGCCGTCGGCGCACACGCCCTCTTCCCCCGTCTCGCAGACCTCGCCGCCACCCGAGCAAGTGATGCCCGAGACGCGCGTCAGGATGTCGTCGAAGTCGTTGTCGTTGTTGGTGAGGAGATCTTCCCAGCCGAAATAGAACGAGTTCTGGAACGTGACGCTCTGCCAGATGATGAGGTGGATGTACGGATCCTCCTCGTCACTGTCGGGGTTGAAGGCCTTCTCGGAGTAGAAGATGTTGTCGCAGTCGGAGGGAGGCCCGCCGAGCTCCGCCTCCGGCTCGCCGCCGGTGCAGATGAAGAAGCCGATGTCGCCGCCGGCGTAGTTGGCGTCGCCCTTGAGCGAGAGCTCGCGCGAGAACACCGGATCGCCGGGATCGGAGGGATCCTCGGAGGCGAGGATGAAGGTGTAGAGATCCTCGTCGTCGGGCTTGAGCGTCTTGCCCGGGTTCTCGGGATCCGGCGTGACGTTGTACCAACCGAAGATGTTTCGGTTGCCGGCGCCGCGCGCGAGCAGGTCGAACTTCAGGTTGCAGGTGGGATCGAACGTCTCCGGCGTCGAGTTGCCGTCGTTCATCGCGTCGATCGTCTGGTCACCTTCGAAGTCGTCCAGACACTGCTGCGTGTTGTGGTCCTCGCACTCGTTGTCCTCGTCGATGACGGGGATCTCCGTTCCGTCAGGCTGAGTGAGCTGCGCGAAGGCGGGCAGCGTCATCAGAAAGGAACAGAGAGCAGCGGCGAAGGTCCCCGGGCGGCACATACCCGAGAGTGTACATGCGCCGAATTCGATCGCAGGCGCAAAAATAGAGTGCGAACGAGTACGCACTCGGCACCGACGGGCTTACATCGGTGCCGTGGCGAGTTGGTGCTGTTGCAGGAGAGGGCGCTCTGTCGCGAAACGGATCAGAGCGCGCTCCGACGGCTGCTCACTTCTTCGGCTTGCCGCCGGCCTTCTTGATCGCGCCGCGAACCACGACCAGTCCGCCACGCGCGCCGGGGATACCACCCTGGATGAGCACCAGGTTCTGGTCCGGGATGAGCTTCATCACCTTCTGGTTGAGGATGCTCAACGTCTCGTTACCCATCTGACCGCCCATCTTCTGGCCGAGCTTCACGCGGCCGGGGGTCATACGGGTACCGATCGAACCACCGTGACGGCGGTACTCGTGGGTACCGTGGGTCTGGATGTTACCGGCGAAGCCCCAGCGCCCGACGACGCCGGTGAAGCCGTGACCCTTGGTGATGCCCTGGACGTCGACGAACTGACCCTCTTCGAAGATCTGGTCGACCTTCACCTCTTGGCCGACCTCGAAGCCGGCGACGAACTCGGCGCTGCCGCGGAGCTCACGCACGTTCTGCTTCGGGGAAATGCCCGACTTCTTGAACTGGCCGGCCTGCGCCTTGTTGACGCGGCCTTCCTTCTTGTCGTCGCTACCCACGACGAGCGCGTCGTAGCCGTCCTTGTCCTTCGTACGCTTGGCGAGCACGACCGTCTTGCTTTCGACGACGGTGCACGGGACGAGGGTACCGTCCTCGGCGAAGAGCTGAGTCATTCCGAGCTTGCGACCGAAGACGCCGGGGTGCTGGTTCATAGCGAGCTGACCTTCTCTGATGAATCGTCTGGGGCGGCGCCTTGGGGGCTGTTAGCCGCCGGGTCCCGGGTTCGAGTCCTGGGACGGGGGGAGCGGCGACTTAGCTCCGGCAGCGGGTTCCGTCAAGGTTCGGAGACTTTTCCGAGCACCAAACGCGACCTGGCGACGTTTTTTCGCGATTTTCTCGCGATCCGGAAGGCGCTCCGGATCCGCTCCGAGACCGCCTCCGCGTCGCCCCGCCGGCTCGCGTGCACGACGGCGAGCGGCTGCCCGCGCTCGACCGGAGCTCCCACCCGCACTGGAAGCACGATGCCCGCCGCGGGGTCCACGGCCTGGTCCGCGCGGGTTCGACCCGCCCCGAGCACGACCGACGCGAGCCCGAGCTCGAGCGCGTCGATCGCCTCGACCACGCCGCTCGAGGTCGCCGCGATCGGCAGCGTGACCTTGGCGCGCGGCAAGCGCGACGGGTCGTCGACCGCGCGCACGTCACCGCCGTGCGCGTGCACCATGCGCCGGAAGCGCTCGAGCCCTTCACCGCTCGCGAGCGCGCGCTCGAGCTCGCGCCGCGCCGTGCGTGCGTCGGTGAAGCGCCCGCTCACGAGCAACATCTCCGTGCCGAGCACGAGCGTGAGCTCACGCGTGTCCGCGGGGCCCGCGTCGCGCAACACCTCGATCGCCTCGCTGGTCTCGAGCGCGTTGCCGATGCTCTGCCCGATGGGCGCGTCCATGGACGTCAAGATCGCGCTCACGCGCTTGCCGGAGCTCGTGCCGACGCGCACCAGCGCGCGAGCGAGCGCCCTCGCGGAGCGCAGATCCTTCATGAACGCGCCGCGCCCGACCTTCACGTCGAGCACCAGACCGTCGATGCCCTCGGCGAGCTTCTTCGACAGGATGCTCGCGACGATGAGCGGAATGCACTCGACCGTGCCGGTCACGTCGCGGAGCGCGTACATGCGGCGATCCGCGGGAGCCAGCACGTCCGTTTGACCGATCATGGACACGCCGACCTCGCGCACCACGCGCTCGAAACGTCGCGAGGTGAGGCGCACCTGGTAGCCCGGGATGGCCTCGAGCTTGTCGAGCGTGCCTCCGGTGTGCCCGAGCCCGCGCCCGGAGATCATCGGGACCGCGACGCCGCACGCCGCCACGAGCGGCGCCACGCACAGGCTGATCTTGTCGCCCACCCCGCCGGTCGAGTGCTTGTCCACCTTCGGGGCTTGGACGCTCGGCAGTGACAGGACCCGCCCGGAGTGGAGCATCGTGGAGGTGAGCGCTTCCGTCTCGGCGTCGGACAGCCCGCGGAAGAAGCAGGCCATGAGCCAGGCGCTCATTTGATAATCGGGCACGCTGCCGTCGACGAAGCCCTCGACCAGCATGCGGATTTCGTCGGGGGTAAGCTCGCCACCCTCGCGCTTCCTCACGATCAGCTCTACGGGGTTCAGCATCGAGTTTGTCGGATGTCCGGTCCTGGATCGCCCGGCGATAGAGTATACCTACTCCCATCGCGGAGGCGCTCAGCGTGGAGAGAGTTCAGCGCGGACGGCCGAACGGCGCGTTCACCCAACACAGACGGCTCGATCGCTTGCGAGACATCCTCGCTCGGCACCCGCGCGGCCTCACGTTGTACGAGCTCGCGGACGCCCTCGGCGTCAGCGTGCGGACCATGCGCCGCTACATGCCGGAGGTGGAGCGCGAGTACGACCTCGAGAGCTCCGCAACCCGGCCGGGTGGCCCGCTCCTCTGGCGCATCCGTCAGACCGAGATGCCGCGCAAGATCGAGCTCCGGCGCACGCAGGCCTACGCGCTCCTCGCGGCCCGGCGCCTGTTCGAGCCCATGCGCGGCTCGACGCTGTTCGAAGAAATCGACATGGCGATCAGCAAGCTGCTCGCCTTCGCCCAGCGCCCCGGCCGCGGCCCGAACGCCGGCGTGGCCGACGCGCGGCTGGAAGACCGCTTTCTCTACCTCCCGTACGCGCCCAAGAACTACTCCGAGAAAACCGAGGAGCTCGACGACCTCTTCCAGGCCGTCGCCGACCTCCGCCCGCTCACCTTGCTGTATCGCGGCGCGCAGCGCTCGGACGAAGAGCGCATCACCATCTACCCGTACGGGCTCGTCCTGCACCGCGACTCCATCTACTGCGTGGGACACCACGTGGGGCGCGGCGAGATCCGCACCTTCGTGCTCGACCGCATGCGCGACACCCAGTGCTCGACCACCGAGCGCTTCGAGCTCCCGCCCGACTTCGACATCGACCAGTACTTCCAGGGAGAGTTCGGGATCTGGCGCGACGCCAAGCAACACAAGGTCGTGATCGAGTTCGACTCGCGCGCGGCCGAGTACATTCGCACCCGGCGCGTCCACGCCACCCAAAAGCTCACCGGCATCGCCGGCGGCGGCGTGCGGCTCACCATGCAGGTCGGTAACCTGCTCCAGGTCGTGAGCTGGGTGCTCGAGGGGGGCGCTCGCGCCAAGGTGCTCGAACCGCCGGAGCTCGTCGACAAAGTGCGAGAAGAGCTCGAGGGCGCGCTCAACCAGTACAAAGACGCGAAGAAGGCCCCGAAGAAGAGCGGCTCGGGTCGTTAGGCGCGATGCGAGTGCCTCGACTCTCGAAAACGGCGGGGAAGGCCGTGGTGTTCTTCGCCCTGGCGTGCTGGGTGACCTACCTGGCAATCGGGTTCCACAAATGGTCGCGCACGTACCACGGACAGCGCGTGATGAAAGAGCTCTCTGCCAGTTTCATCCACGCCGAGCCAGGCAAAGAGCGCTAGGCTCGCGCCATGGCGCGCTCGACGACCGAGATCAGGCAGCTCCTCGATGACCTCTCGACCGAGCTCGGGATCACCTTTCCCGGCGACGTCATCGCCTTCCTGTCGCAACTCGAGCAACCCGTCGCGAAGTTCGGCTCCGACGAGTGGTGGTTCTCTGCGGCGGACCCGGAGCTCATCGACCAGGCGCTCACCCGCACGCGTCAATTCCGAAAGGAATGGGGACTCGACGGCTTCGTTCTCGCCGACAACGGCATGGGCGACGAGCTGGTTATGCTCCCGGTAGCAGAAGACTCGCCGAGCCCGCAGGCGCTCGCCTCGACCGTGTTCGTGATGATGCACGAGGTGGGCGAGCTCCGACTCTTCGCGCTATCTCCGGCCGAGCTCGCCTCCAGCGGCGATATCTACGCCACGGACGAGGACGACTGTGTGTACCGACTCAACGACAACGGCGAGGTGGAGAAGGGCCCCGCCTACGGCCGCATGCCAGGAGAACCCGTCGAGCGCGCGCCGGATCCGCTCGACCTCAAGCGCGAGCTCGACCGCCTGATCGACGACAACCGATTCGAGCGCGCCGAGTGCCTCCTCGAGGGTCTCTCCTCCTTGGCCCGAGACGGCGGGACCCACGCTGCCTGGGCCGAGCACAAGCTGAGCGAGCTCTACCGCCACGGCTTCGGCCCGATCCCCGAGGATCTCGAGAAAATGCTGGCTCACAACGCCGAAGCGGTGCGCCTGGGCAACGAGAGCGCCCTTGCCCATCGCGCCTTCTTCCACTTCAAGGGCATCGGCGTCGAGCAGAACCTCGAGCTCGCCGAAAAGCTCGCCCGCGACGCGAACAAGCGGAGCACCCGCTTCGGCGTCGGCGGGCTCTTCGACGATCTCGTCGAAATGATCCAGGAAGCCCGCCAGAAGGGCTCTACCTCCTGAGCTCGCGCTCCACGTCTTTCACCATCACGCCGGCCTTCTCCACCGCGTTCGCCAGCTGCTCTCGGGTGACGCCCCACTTCTTGCACCACCAACGAACCTCCCAGTCCTCGTTCACGTTCACGCGCGTGCGGTCCGCCGGACCTCGATTCTCCTTATCGTCCGCCATACCCCCAGGGTGAAGCCGGCAGCGCGCCGCACAAGGGTGCCGAGCCTGCGTGCTTTTCCACCG
>JAEZYO010000735.1 GCA_023419055.1 Pseudomonadota bacterium
GAGGGCGTGCCGCTCACGTTGAGCGTGCCGCAGAAGTTGACCACCGTGAAGCTCGGGATGCCCACCTGCGAGCTCGCGGAGATGTCGCCCGAGCCCTGCACCAGGATGCTCTCCTTGGTAGAGCGACCCGGAGTGAGGCTCCCGTACGCCGCGCGTAGAGCGGCTTCCATGTCCGAGCCGGAGTGCACCTGCTCTCCGCCGTTGGTCACCGTCCAGGTCGAGCCAGACTTGATCATCAGGGTGGTGTAGCCGTCGGTGGAGCCGTCGCAGGCGTACATTCCCGTCGACCCACCTCCGCCCGTTCCACCGTTTGCGCTACCGCCGTTCGAAGAGCCGCCGCCGTCCGTTCCGCCGTTCGACGAGCCACCGTTCAAAGAGCCGCCGGTGGTCCCCGCGCTGCCACCGCCGCCGCCTGGGCTGCCGGTGCCGCCCGTACTGCCACCGCCGCCGCTCGCGCCTCCAGTCGCCGTGGCGCCGCTGCTCGCTCCGGCGCTGTTCCCGCTCCCGGACACGTTGCCAGAGCTGCCCCCGACGTTACCGGCCTGCCCGCCCGCCGCCCCAGCGCCCGTACCCCCGCCATTTTGCGGGTACGCGTCGTCTTCACCCGAGCACGCCGTGACCACCAGAATCGCGCCGGCGAGGGCGATAACGCGCGGAAAACGCACAGGAACCTGGGACTTTGAGGCTTGGATCACGCGATCTCAAGGGGCTCGTCGCCGAAGACCTTGCCGCGTTTCAGCTGGCTCCGCCGCCCCGCGAAAAATATCGCGGGCCCCGATGAGTTTGCTCCGGGCGGCGTCTCTCACTCTGAAGAAGGAGAGCACACCATGTTCTTGACAGACAAAGTAGCGGTCATCTACGGCGCGGGCGGTGCGATTGGCGGCGCGGTAGCTCGCCGGTTCGCGCGTGAGGGAGCCGTCGTCTACTTGGCCGGTCGGAGCCAGCCGAAGCTCGAGGTCGTCGCCCGCGATATCGCGGCGGGTGGAGGTCGCGCCCGGGTTGCGGTCGTCGACGCGCTCGACCCGGCCGCGGTCGAGCGGCACGTCACGGCCGTCACGGCGGAAGCGGGCCAGCTCGACATCGCGCTCAACGCCGTCGGACACGCGCACGTGCAGGGTAAGCGGCTCGCGGAGCTGTCGCTAGAAGAGTTCGAAGCGCCGATACGGGCTTACGCTCGCTCAGAGTTCGTGATCGCCCAGGCGGTGACTCGTCCGATGCTGGAGCGCGGCTCCGGCGTGCTGCTCGTGTTGTCCACGCCCGCGGCACGCCGGGGGTTTGCAGGCGTGCTCGGCTTCGGAGCCACCTGCGGTGCCATCGAGGCGCTCACTCGTCACCTGGCTTGCGAGCTCGGACCGCGCGGCGTGCGCGTGGTCTGCTTGCGTCCCGACGCAGTGCCGGAGACCCTCGACCTCGGCTCGCACGCGCGTGAGGTCTTTCAGCCCATCGCGGATCGTGCCGGCGTATCACTCGCGGAGATGCTGCATTCGAGCACGAGCGCGGGGGCCCTCGGGCGCTACCCGCGCCTCGAGGAGGTGGCGAGCGCGGCCGTGTTCGCCGCCTCGGCTGAGGGGGGCGCCATGACCGGCGCGGTCATGAACCTCACCTGCGGCTCGGTCTTCGACTGAGCGCGGCTCACGAGTCGCCGGGCCACGTCGCGGGCAGCCCGAAGCGCGCGAGCAGCGAAGCGTCCAAGAACGCGGAGATGGCAACGACGCGCTCTCCACGAAAAGTAAGCAAGTTCAGCACCGAAAGCCGGAAGGTGCCGGTAGCCTCGCCCCAGAGGTAGGCCGCCACCGCCGGCTGCCCGCTGGCGCGGCACTGCGAGAAGCGCCAGCGGTTCTGGAACACCTTTTCGACCATGAACCTGCGAATCGCCTCGCGCCCGCTGTACCAAGCGGGGAGCGGGGGCATCGTGAACGTCGCGTCGTCAGCCAGCAGCGCGACGACCGCGTCGACGTCTGCGCGGCGCCACGCGTCGATGAACCGCCCCACCAAGAGCCGATGCGTCTCATCGCCGAGCGCGCGCCGGTTGGCCTGTTGGCTCACGGTGGGCGCCAGGCGTTCGAGCGTCGCCCGCGCGCGCTGCAGAGCGCTGTTCACCGAGGCCACGCTCGTTTCCAGCGCGGTAGCCGTTTCTTCAGCGGAAAATCCGAGCACGTCGCGCAAGATCAGCACCGCGCGCTGCGTGGCCCGCAAGTGCTGGAGCGCCGCCACGAACGCGAGCTCCACGCTCTCGAGCGCCTCATAGCGTGCGTCCGGTGGCGTCTCACCGGCGAGCTCGGAGAACGCACCGTCGGGAAACGGCTCGAGCCAGGGCTCATCGAGCGCGGGAGCGTGGGGTGCGCTCGGATCGGCAGCCGGCGAGACTTCACTCGACACGACTCGGCGCGGACGGCGCGAGGCGACGCGCAAGCTTGCATGCGTCGTGACGGTGAACAGCCAGGTGCCGAGCGAGCTTTTTCCCTCGAAGCCTGCGATCCCTCGCCACGCGCCGAGCAGCGCCTCCTGCAGGGCGTCCTCCGCGTCCTCCAGTGAGCCGAGCAGGCGATAGCAGTGCGCGTGGAGCCCGGGCCGAATCGGCGCCACTAGCTGCTCGAACGCTGCTTCATCGCCCTGGCGAGCGGCCGCGAGCAGGGTCATGGTGTCGATGGGGTCGCGTGCCCGTTCGTGCGTCACTCGCGTGGAATGGTAGCAAGGGACCGCGCTCGATCGCGCTACTTCTTTTCGAAGAGCCGAGCTTTGGATCTCGGAATAGTGACGAATCCTTCGAGCGGCTTCTGTGCTAACGGTGCCAGCGTGCTGGATCGCGAAGTCGAGTGGCGTCGCGTCTGCGATTGGAAGCAGACGGTCCTTCTCGTCGATTTGGCGGAGGTGACGCCAGAGTTTCTGGATCTTCAGGGGCTGGTGAAGCCGGAGGAGAGGCTCGGGGCGCGGTTCCCTCGGCTAGCCCGGTTGGTCGCGTCGACGCGCTACGTTCGAGTGGAGCGCGCGCTCGCCAGGCTGCTCCACCAGGCGGGGGTCGCGACCTTCGAGGTGGGCTACCATCGAGGCAGCGACGGCTTGAGCTTCGCCGAAGCGAGCCGCTTTCCTCGCCAGTCCAAGGACGTGGACATGGCGGCGCTCGTTGGGTGCCTCACGAGTGACGAAACCGACGAGGACGAGTACGACCGCCTGCGCGCCGATGCTGTCGACGCGGTGTTGCGGATCCTTTCGGAGGGGTTGCTGACCGAGCGAGCCGTCATCGTCGCGGCGCTGGCGCCGCCGCTGTCCTCGTCTACTGCGAGTGGCGAGGCCGAGAGCTCCTGGCAGGATTTCGAGGCTCTCGACGCACGCACGCTGCCGGACGTCGAGCCCGAATTCGTCGAACGCGTCGCTGCCGCCCTGTCCGAGATCGAGGCGAGGCCGCGGATGCCACCCAATCCCGCTCTGTCCCCCGACGTTCGGCGCGCGTACCAACGCAAGGCGCTCGTGATGGGGCTGGTTGCGCTCGCAGCGGGGCTGATCGGCATGATGGTCGCGCCCGTCGTGGCGGTGTTCTCGGTTCCGGTCCTGGCAGTGTGCTCGATCATCGTCGCGATTCACGCGATGGCTCTGAAGGTCGAAGGTTCGGCGCAGTCGAAGTCGTCCGACCGGCGCTAGAGTCGAGGACTTCGAGCCCGAGCTCCGCCAGGAGCGGGCGATGATCGGAGCCTCTTCCGATGCCCTCGCGTACGTCGAGCACGCTCACGTCGTCGGACACCAAGAGGTGGTCGAGGCGAATGGGTGGCAGAGGAAAGCGACCATTCGGCCACGTCGTGGCGAGGCCCCGTCCCACTGCCTCGTGCGCGCCGCGCAGACCGAGCGCCTGCAAGCGCTCGTAGCGCTCGGAAAACTGCGTGGCGTTCAGGTCTCCCGCTACGAGCAGCGGGCGGGGGAGCCGGCGCACTTCGTTCTCGATACGGTCCATCATTCGGTGCCATTCGCCCACCATCTCGATGAGGCGCGGCGGCAAAGTGTGTGCGTGCAACACCGAGAGTTTTGCATCGCCCACCTGCAACGTGATGAGCATGGCAGGTACACCGAAATCGACGACTTCGACCGCTATCGGGTGCCGCGCCATGACGCCGATGCCGAACGAGTCCTCCCGCACTACGAGCGAGCGCTCGGGATAGAGCTCGAGCATTTCACGACTCGAAAGCGCCTTCGCCCAGGTGTCGGTGACCTCCTGAACGAGCACGATGTCTGCGCTCGCCTCGCGGAGCTCCCGGGCGATATCGGCAGTGTCCGCGTTGACGCCGAGCAGGTTCGCCGAGACGACGCGCACCGGGCGCACCTTCGAAACGTCCTGGGGAAGAGCCTCCGCCGTGCGTAGTGACGGCGTCACCCAGACGAGGTGCAACATCACGAGGCCAAAAGCCGCTGCCACGAGGGGCCAGCGCCGCCTGCCGAGCGAAAGCGCGAGCACGCACCACGCGGGCAGGTAGAGCCAGACCGTGAACGCTCGAAGGGCGACGGTTTCTACCGTGGACTCACCAGCCACACCTCGAAGCAGCGCCGCCAGCACGAGCGGAACCAGGACGCACCAGCAAGCGGCGTCGATGAGCGTGGTGAGCCGCTGCCTGCGGTCCACCACGGGGTCGAAGTCAGGCTCGACGTCGAGGTCAGCGGACGCTGCGGGCACCCGGCGTCGGACAGCGAGCGGAACGAAAGGTTCCAGGAGTCGGGCGCTGGTAGCCGAAGGCAAAGCCGAGAACCGCGGGGCCACCGAGCACCGCGCCGGCAAGAAAGCAGAAGCAGGCGAACGAGGTCGTCGCCTTGACCAGCGGGAGAAATTCGAGGTTCGTGAGGAGCGCTTCGACGCGAGGCGGGCGGGTGATCAGCTGCACGACTCCGACGACGAATCCGAAAAGTACGCCGAGAAGCCCCGTGCAGAAGAAGGTGCCAAGAAGCCGTAGTACCTCCGGAATCGGCAAGCGAGAACTCACCTTGCCCCACCCGAACCCCACGACGAGGGCCGACGCGAGATAGAAGTAGGTGCTCCCTTCGCTCATCATTGGCTCGAAACGAAGCTCTCGGCGTGAAGATCAGTCGCCGGCCGAACCGCCCCGGTTCGGATCACCGCTTTCGCCGCGAGGCCGCCGGCTCCGTTGGCGCTTAGCCACCAGCCGTGATGCACGAGAGCAGGTTGCTGCAATGAAGATCACGTGACGTATTGTGCCAGCGCTCGAGCGGCGAAGTAAGTCGTGGTGCCTCTGCTCGTCGAGGTTGAGGCCGGGCGGTGCCTCCGGTACCCTCGGAGTCCACGCTTGTCCAAGAGAGTCAATCCAATGACTGAGCCAGAGAGCCGTGCGCTCGGGTTCACGTGGGGTGACTACGTCGACGGCTTGGTTGCTCGCGAGGGCTCGCTCGTGGCGGTCGCGGAGCGCCTCGCCGCCACCAAGTCGTACGAAGAGGACGTCGGTTCCATCGAACGAGGCCTCAGGCGGCTGCGCGCCCGCGGCTCGACCCCCGGGGGCAAGTGGGGCTCTCGCCTGCTCGCGCTCTTCGGGCTGCCGGGCGACGTTCAGGCGCGGCTGCGCTGGATGGCGTTCTATCACTCGAGGTTCACCGACCTTCCTGTGCCCGTCTGCGAGGACCTCGTCCGACTCTGGGATCACCCTCCGACGAACGATCGAGGCGATAGCCGCGTCTGGCTCGGCCTCGCGCGGACCAGCATTGCGCTCCGTCGCAGCGACTTCGCTCGAGCGCTCGAGTTAATCGAGCAGCTCGAGCGCGATCTCGATCATGCGCCGGTCGAGGCCAGGATAGAATTTCTGCTCGTCCGCGCGTTCATCGCGAGCAAACGAGATACGGACCGCGTGCCCGAGCTCTTGGGGGCGATCGGCCCGCTCCTTCCCAAGGTGTCGGACGCCGACGAGCGAGCGTGCCTCGAGGTGCGCTGGATAGACCAGCGCGCGTACGACCTGAACAGCGGCCTACGGGGGCGCCCCGACCACGCCGCTGCCGAGGCGCTCTACAGGGGCGTGCCGAGCGACGGCTTGCCGCCCTTCGTGCTCTGTCGACGCGCGAACGGGCTCGCCTACGCGCGCTTCAAGCAGGGTGATCTCGACCAGGCAGCGAATTTCGCTCGCGAGGCCGCCGCCCACGCCGGTGACGGAGGTCACGTCCGCTTGCGCGTCATGGCGCTCGGGATGCTGTCGCGCATCGAGCCTCGAGAGAGCAGAGCTTGCGCCCGCGCGGTCGAGATGTCGCGTCGCCTGGAGGACGAGCTCCTGTTGTCGCGCCTCGAGCCGCCGCGTCGTTGAGCGGTCAATCGAGCGCGATGGCGAGCCCCAGGTGCTCTTTCATGTGGAGGAGCGCCTCCGCGTTGCCGCGCGCGTCGTCCACGGGATGGTGCGTGTGGCGGGTTCTGCGCAGGTGCTTGAAGTTGGCGAACGTGTCCTTGACCAGGCCCTTGTACAGGGAACCCAGGTTCTGGGAGCTGAACCCGAACGGGTTTCTTCCCAAGAAGTGATGGAAGTACCAGTTGATGAACTGCCAATCGAAGCCGTTGTTGTCCGAGATGAACATCAACCGCTTGCTGCGCAGGCCCCCAAGCCAGGCCGCGAAGCGCTGCATCACGACCTTCGGATCCTCGAAATCGAGGACCTGCTCGCGCGTGAAGCCGCTCACTGCCAGGGCCTCCGGGACGAAGCGCTCGGAGATCGGCTTCAGCTTTCCGTAGAAGGTGCGTTGGAGGCCCGGCTCCGCGACGACGGCGCCGAAGCAAACCATCGAAAAATCGCCGGGTATGGGGCCGTCCGCTTCGATATCGACGACGATGTAACTCATGGCTGGATGGTGCCGCGAGCCGTGCTCGATCGGAAGGACAGGATTCCGGACATCGCCAGAGGTGGAAACCGCCGCTGCATCTCTCATCCGCGCGTCGGCAGTGGATGTTCCACGCGTAACTGACGAGTCGCGTTGACCACCACCGTGCAGCCGGCGATGAGCTGGTGAGGGCGGGGTGCGGCGAGATCCGACCACTGCATCGGAAAGAAGCTGAGCCCGTTGGCCCGAACGGCGGCGGCGCCGGCAAGATGAAGAATGGCGCCGGCCGGAATGGTCTCGTGATAGGGCGCTCCCGAGGTGATCACGCCGTCGAAGCTCGGTAAGGCGTCTTCGCGCCGGACCATGCGTGCGCAGGCGAGCTGCAATGAGCCGAAGCGGTCGGTCACCTCGAAGCGCGTGGGCAGAATGGGGCCGAGCGGGTCCGGGGGCGCGAGCCAGTAGAGGCCGGCGGCGAGCAGGCGCTGCGGCGTGCGGAGGGCCTCACGAAAGGGCGGCACGAGCTTGCCATTGCAGGTGACTCCGTCAGCGCTGCCTTCGTAGCGCTCGTCGGCTTCGGGTGCGATGGCGATGTAGTAGATGGGCATCCCCCGGTGCAGCACCGCGGCGACGGTCGCGTACTTCACCGTCTCGCCGCCCACGAACCCTCGCGTGTTGTCGAGCGGATCGATGACCACGACGAGCTCGGCGTTGCCGAACGCCATTCGGTTCTGGTCGATGATGCTCTGACTCACCCCGGCTGCTGAGAAGCTCTCCTCTCCGACGACGAAGATCCGTCCTTCCAAGAGCGGTTCGGCGAACAGCGCCTCGACATAGAGCCGCTGCACTTCGTAGTCG
>JAEZYO010000756.1 GCA_023419055.1 Pseudomonadota bacterium
CGTGATGCGCCCCTTCGGGGAGGGGCGGTTGCTGCGCGAGCTCGCCAAGGAGCCGCTGCCCGGCTTCGCGAAGGACCTCGACTGCTCGAGCTGGTCCGAGTTCTTGCTGAAGTTCGTGCTGTCTCACCAGGCAGTGACCTGTCCGATCCCGGCGACGTCGAACCCGGAGCACCTCGCGGCCAACGTCCGCGCTGGCTTCGGCCGCTTGCCGGACGCGCTCACGCGCGAAAAGATGGCCGCGCTGCTCGGCGCCTGAGGAGCAGCCGCGGGCAGCTTCCGCGTGTCGTGGCGGCAGTTGAATGTCAGTTGCTGCCCTGTGTTTTGAAGCTCGAAATGGCGCGTCAGCGCCGAGCGCTGCGCGTTTTCGGGCGGCTTGGATCCCTACGTTGACAGTGATAAGTCAGATTAACGATGCAGCGGACCGAGCGCCTCTTCGCCCTCGCCGAGTACCTGAGGGGGCGCCGCACCGGCGTCACCGCCGAGATCCTCGCCGAACGCTTCGGGGTGACGGTGCGGACCATCTACCGAGATCTCGACGCGCTGCGAGACGCGGCGTTCCCGGTCGCGGCGGAGCGCGGTCGCGGGGGCGGCTACGCGCTCGATCGGAGCTACAGCCTACCGCCCGTCAATTTCACGGCGCGTGAGGCGGCGCTCCTGGTCGCGCTCGGTCGGTTCGCGATCGACACGCGCCTCTTGCCCTTCAGCGGCACCCTCGATTCCGCCCTCGACAAGGTGCGCGCGGCGCTGTCGACCTCGGCGCAGCGCGAGCTCTTGACCCGGCTCTCGGAGCTCTCGTTCCACGGCGTGCCTTCGTTGCCCAGCAAGCAGGAGGTGCGCGCCGCGATCGAGCGCGCCTGGTTCGAGCGCCAGCCGCTCCGCATCACTTACGTGGACGGTAACTTCGTCCAGAGCGTGCGAGAGGTGCGCATCAAGTCGGTCGCGATGGACCGCCACGAGACGCGCATCGATGCCCTGGACGTCACGACCAACGAGCGCCGTCAGTTTCGCCTGGACCGCATCACGCAGGCGGAAGTGCTCGAAGGGTGAAGAGGGAGAGGGGAGCGGGAGAGGAGAAGGGGCGTTCCCGCCGTCACTCCGTGACGAAGCCCACCTGGAGATGTGTGCCGTCGCAGTAGGGCTTATTCGACGAGTGGCCGCAGCGACAGAGGCGAGCCCCGGTGACGCGCCGCAAGGTCCGGCCGGTGCCCGAGCAAATCTCGAGGTTGCCTTCCACCTGGAGCGGCCCATCTTTGAGCGGCGTCACCTTGAGCACCCCGTTTCGTCGGGCGAGCGGTGAAGATTCGATCGTGACGGGCTCGCCCGTCGCACGAAACTGGATAGCGTTGTGGCTGCCGTCGCAAAATGGCTTGTTTTTCGAGGCGCCGCAGCGGCAGAGCGTGGCGCGGAGCGCCTTGCCGTGACCTTCGATCTCCATCTCGGCGTGGAGCGCGGTAGGCCCGTTCTCGCGCACTCTCGCGACGTTGACGAGCGGAGGCGCTTCACTCGGACCGCCGTCGAGCGGCTCGAAGCGGATCGCGCCGGAAGGGCAATTCAGCGCGAGCTCCGCGATCTCGGCCGGAGTGGCGTTGTCCGGGTGGATCCATTCACCCTCGACGTTCGGCACGAATACATCGGGTCTACCGAGCACGCAGTGCCGCGAGTGGATGCATTGCTTCCCCTCGAAGAGGATCATGACCTTCTTGCCGCGGACCTCTTCCGTGCTCATCGCTCGCGAGCCTACACCGCCTTCGTTTCCTCACCAAGGCGAGCTGCCCAGCGCCCGGCGAGCCACCCGCCCACCACCAGCTGGAGCGGGTGATAGATCATGATGGGTAGCAAGATCAGCCCGAGCCCGGGGTGGGCGCCGAAGATCAGGCGCGCCATGGGGACCCCCGAGGCGAGCGTCTTCTTCGAGCCGCAGAAGATCGCGGCCACCCGATCGGGTTCGGAGAGGCCCACCGAGCGGCTCGCCGACGCCACCGAAATCATGACGAAGCCGAGCAGCGCAGCCGAAACGGCGAAAGTGACCAGCAGCGCCGTCACGCCGTGACCCGACCAAACCCCCGCCTTCACCGAGTCGCAGAAGGAGGTGTAGACGAGGAGCAGGATCGTGACGCGGTCGACCTTGTTGATGGTCGGCTTGTGTCGCGAGGCGAACGAACCGAACAGCGGTCGCAGAGCCTGGCCCACCGCGAGCGGTAGAACCAGCCAAAGCAGCAAGTCCAGGATCACCGGGCCGAGCTCGAGCCCTTGCCCCACGGAGCCCAGCAAGAGACCGAGCCAGAGCGGAGTGAGGAAGACGCCGAGCAAGCTCGACGCCGTTGCGTTGAAGACCGCTCCCGGAACGTTGCCGTGCGCGGCGGCCGTGAGGGCAACGGAAGACGACACCGTCGAGGGTAGGGCACACAGAAAGAACAACCCGACGCGCAGATCGGGCTCGAGGAGCGACCGCGTACCGAAGAAGACGAGGATTCCGAGCAGCGGAAAGAGCAAGAACGTCGAGAGCTGCACGACCAGGTGTAGCCGGTAGTTCAGGGTGCCCTCTTTGAGAGCTTTGAACGAAAGCGCCAGCCCGTGCAGGAAGAAGATCAGCGCGACGCCGATCTTGTTCAGGAGCTCCGGAAGAAGCGCGCCGCCTCGCGCGCCCGGGTCGGGGAACAGCCAGGCGAGCGCGACCGCCGCCACCATCCCCAGCAAGAACCAGTCGACTCCGCGCTTCAACGAAGCCCTCCGCCCAAGAGCACGCGCCGTGCCTTGTCACTACCCAGCTCGACCGCTAACGTCGAGGCCGGATCCCAGCCCGAATGACGCCGAAGCCGCCGAGATCGAAGCCCAAAGCGCGGACCGAGAGCAAGGAACCCGGCAAGCGGAACCCGGACGCCACGCGGCTCAGGATTCTGCAAGCGGCGATTCGCGAGTTC
>JAEZYO010000765.1 GCA_023419055.1 Pseudomonadota bacterium
GGAACTGATCGGGCAGGTCGAACTCGAGATCGAAGCGGGTCAAGTCGCGGCCGGTCTGCCGGAGCACCTCTTCGATGTGAAAATGAGGAAACAGCATCCCGCCTTCGGGTTGCTTGGGGTGTGGCAACGGCATGAAGCCGCGCGGAAAGAGGTCCTCCTCGTAAATCTCTTCGGGGGTGAGCGCCGACAACCCGCCCCAGCCGATGCCGTCGGGCAATCGCACGCGCACGCCGCGTTGAACGGGCTTTCCTCCCGTCATCGTGACGGACGGGTGCGGATCGTCGGAGAGGTCGTAGCGGGCCTCGAGCAGCGCGAGCTGCCGCTCCATGGCTTCGGGCTTCTCCGAAATTTTCTGTTCTCGGAGGGTCTCGAAATCCACGTGCTGGTCTCCGCCGCCGTTCATGTCGCCGCACATGGCGGGCGGAGGCGGAGCGTTCGGAGGAGGATCCGTGTATTCGTCTGCCGCCGAAGGGCGGAGCGTCGCTTGTTGTGTGCCCGGGGGTTCGCTGTTGCAACCTGCCCACAGCATCGCGCTGCCACACAGCGCGCAGAGTGTTTTCGTCATGTGCGCCGCCCCTGCACGAGGCGTACCTCGCGCGAGCCAGCCGGCTGTCACCATGAATCGGTTCAACTATCCTGCCGACAAACTGTGCGCGAATCTCCGCGAAGCCGTTACGGGTTAGGCGTGGCCGTCTGCACGCCGCTCTTCACGACGAGTCGATCGAGCACCGGTGGACCGGTCCGCAGTACACCGCAGGCGTGAACGCTCGTTGCAGCTTGCGCTCGGCGCTTGTCGCCTCGCGTTTGGCGTTTCGACGCGACGCTTCGTTTCGGGTAATTCTTTGGCTCATCGGGTCGCACCTGTCCTTTCTGGCTTCGCAACCGAAAGAACCTGGGGCGGTCGCCGAAAAGGAAGCGGTGGATACTCGAAATGTTCGTCGAGCGTCTCGAATTCCTGAATGCGACCGAAGCGAAACGGACGGCCCTCCGTGAGTGCGCGCAGCATGCGGAGCGTTCTTCCGATGTCTTTGCCCCAACTCTCCTCTTTGGCCATCTCGCTCATCCATGATGGATTGCCAAACCATCATGGATTTTCGCTTGGAACCTCGGTTGCGCGGGCGCCGAGCGCACTCCAAGGTGCTTGAAGGCGGCGGGGTTCTGAGAGACTGAGTTCTTGAACCTCTGGCTCTCCTTCAGCCGCCTTTCCAGCGTCGCTCGCGATACCGTGCAGAAATGCGAGTCGCTGACGCACGCTGCTGAGCTCGGGTCGGCGGACATCGCTCTCTTGACCGGCGCGTACGACGCGGCCTTGGGTCAAGCACCTCCGATCCCAGGATTGATCTACGGCTTCCAGCGGAGGCGGCTCGACGCTGCATGCAAGAGCTACGACGACGGCTGAGCAGCTCCGCGAAGTGGCGTTCGCCACGGAGGAGCTAAAGAGGGCTGTCCGGCGCCGCCCGCGTTGGCTAGTCTCGGGCCCGTGTCGTCTCCCAGATCCGTCGATGTGAAGGCGATCCTGAGCGCGGTTTACCGGCCGCGCGACGACGATGCCGAGCGCCTCGCGGGCCGCGTCCGCTCGCGGCTCGCGCTGATCGAGACGGCGAGCGAGTGTGTGAGGCTCCTGGTGGAAGCGCCCGCCTCGGCCCTGCGCGAGACGCTGGGGCCGAGCTCGACCGACCCCGAGGCTTCCGACTCGAACGACGAGAAGCAGGAGAAGCAGGGCGATGGATAGCCTCGATCGAACCTTGAACGAGATGCCCGCGGCGGCGGAGCGCGCGCGTGAGCTCCTGGTTCGTCACGGGCCGACGGTGCTCACCGGCCTCGCCATTCTGCTCTTCGGCTGGCTCGCCTCGCGCCTGCTCCGGGCGCTCATCGAACGCACCTTGCGCGCCGTGCGGCTCGACTCGGCGATCGAGGGCACGCGCGTGCAGGCGCTGCTCGCGGCGCTCGGAAAGAAGGCGACACCCTCGCGGGTGGTGGCACAGCTCGCGTACCTGACGCTCGTCTTGCTCACGCTGAACACCGTGGCCGGGTACTGGGGTCTCAGCGGCTTGCAGGGGGCGCTCTCGGCGGCGGTCGGCTACCTGCCGCGCGCCCTGTCGGCGCTCGGGCTCTTCGCCGGGGGAGCGTACCTCGCCGGGGTCGCCAAGCGAGGCGTCGGCGCGGTGCTGCGCGAGCTCCGGAACCCTGCCGCGGGCGTGCTCGAGACGCTGACCGAAGCCGGCATTCTGCTCATCGTCACGCTGGTCGCGCTCGATCTCCTCGGCGTGAACCTGACCTTCATCACGTCGAACCTCACGCTGCTCGTGGGCGCCGTGCTCCTGGTCGTCTCTTTCCTCGCGTGCTGGGCCATGCGCGCTCCCGCCGAGGAGCTCGTCGCCAACTACTACTTGCGACGCCTGCTCAGCGTGGGCGATCACGTCGAGACCAAGGCGCATCAGGGCACCGTGCTCGAGTTCGTGCCCCTCGGTCTCATCCTGCGCGACCCCACCGGTGACGAACATTTCGTGCCGGCGCGTGAGCTCATCACGGGCCTGCGCCGCCGGCAGGGGTTGAAGCCGGATTGAGCGCGACGCGCGACGTCGAGCTCGTCGAGGCGTTCCTCGAGCGCAAGCAGGACAGCGCCTACGTGGAGCTCGTCCGGCGCCACCAGATCCCCGTCTTCCGCAAGCTCGCCGTCGATCTCGCCGACCCCGACGACGCGGAGGCGGTGTGCGAGTCAGTCTTCGTGGTGGCAAGCCAACGGCTCGGCGAGTGGTCGCGCGACACCGAGTTTCGTGACTGGCTCATGAGCGTCGCCGTAGAAGTCTCGGCGTCGAGGCAAGGCGAGCCTGCCGATCCCGAGTCCCCGCGCCTCGTCGACCCCGCACTCTACTTCAAGCACTCGGTGCACCAGGCGCTCCGCACCCTGGAGCCCGAGCAGCGCTCGCTGCTGCTCGCCGTCGACCTCGAGGGACAGAGCCTGGAAGAGGTCGCGCGAGAGCGGGGCCTACCGGTCGAGCGCGTGACGCAGTTCCTCGAAGTCGCGCGCGAGCGCTTCACCCAGGCGCTGGATCGCCCGCCCGAGGCGCCTGCCGCGACCGAGGAGCGCGCGCCGCAACGGGTCGGTCCAGGTGAGATCATCGACAATCGCTATCGCCTCGAGGCGCAGATCGGTCAAGGCGGCATGGCGACGGTATTTCGCGCCGAGCACCTCGCCATCAAGCGCAAGGTCGCGCTGAAGACGCTCAGGCCCACGCGCCAGACCCAGGCGATGATCCGCGAGCGCTTCACGCGCGAAGCCGAGGTGCTGGGCAAGCTCTCGCACCCGAACTTCGTGGACGTCTCCGACTTCGGCGAGAGCTCGCGCGGTCTCGCCTACCTCGTGATGGAGCTCTTGAACGGTCACCCCCTGTCGGCCGAAATCCGCGAGCAGGGGCGCGTCGCTCCGGCGCGCGCGCTCGCGATCGTGCGCGAGGTGTGTCGTGGTCTCGCGTTCGCGCACGGTCTCGGCATCATTCATCGCGACATCAAGCCGGACAACGTGGTCGTGCTCGACGGCGAGCGGCGCGAAGGCTTCGCCAAGATCCTGGATCTCGGCGTGGCCGCGACGGACGACGAGGCGCAAAGCGGGGACAAGACGCTTTACGGGACGCCCGCGTACATGGCGCCCGAGCAGATCCTCGGCGGGCGCATCGACGGCCGCGTCGATCTCTACGCCGTGGGGGTGATGCTCTTCGAGCTCTTGACCGGTGAGCTGCCGTTCCGCGGCGGCACGCTCGAGTTCGTGCTGGCTCAGCACCTCACGACTCCACCTCCGCGGCTCTCCGATCTCGGCGTCGACTTGCCCGAGCACGCGGCCCTCCAGCGCTTGCTCGATCGCTGTCTGGCGAAGGATCCGAACGAACGCGTCGGGAGCGCGCAGAAGCTCACCGAGGAGCTCGCTCCGGTGCTCGCGCGGCTCGAATCCGCGGCCCCTCCCGGCTCCGTGTTCGTGGCGGCTTCCCCGGCTCCGGTGGGTGAGCCGGCGCCCGCGCCCGCGCCCTCTCGTCCGCGTGGGCGGGGCCTGATCTGGCTGATTTTGGCGCTCGCGCTGGCCGTGGCCGTCCTCTGGTGGCTCTTTCGCTGACTACTTGAGCCCGTGCTTGGCGAGCAGCTTGATCAGGTAGGAGCGATCCATGGCCGCCGTGCGTGCGGCGCTCGAGACGTTGCCTTTGGCGTTCTTCAGGAGCGCGCTCAGGTACTTGCGCTCGAACGCGTCGAGCACGGCGGTGCGAGCGTCTGCGTAGCGCAGGTCTAGCAGCTCGTCGCCGACGCTCACGTCGGACGAATCGGGCGGCGTGGAAGGTCGCGCGCGCGGCGCCTCGCCGGTGGCCAGCATGGCCTCGACGAAGTTGCGGAGCTCGCGCACGTTGCCGGGCCA